>DASUVL010000151.1:0-5391 GCA_036379015.1 Niastella sp. | reverse complement strand
TGACCCCTAATAAACGGTACATTGCATTGGATGTATTTCGCGGCATCACCATTTGTTTAATGATCCTTGTAAATACACCGGGCAACCACCAGGCTACTTTTGCTCCATTGTTACATGCCGCATGGAATGGCTTTACGCCGGCGGATCTGGTATTCCCTTCTTTTTTATTTGCTGTGGGTAATGCGCTGTGTTTTGCCATGCAAAAATGGGCAACCATGACGCAGGCACAGGTGCTGGCTAAAATAGCCAGGCGTACTTTATTGCTTTTTTTGTTGGGGTACCTGTTGTATTGGTTCCCCTTTATAAAATACGGTACAGGCGGGCATATAGCCTTAAAACCTTTTGCTCAAACAAGGGTGTTGGGCGTGTTGCAACGAATTGCGTTATGCTATGGCATGGCGGCCCTGTTGATCTATTACCTGAAACCCAAAGGTGCATTCATTAGCGCTGTGTTTTTATTAATTGCTTACCGGCTGATATTGCTTTGGTTTGGCGAGCCAGGCCATGAACTGAGTATGGCGGGTAATGCAGGAACACGGCTCGACATGTGGCTGCTGGGGCCAAACCATCTGAATCATGGCGAGGTGGTGCCGTTTGAAGCGGAAGGCTTACTGAGTACATTGCCCGCCGTTGCCAATGTAATTGCGGGTTACCTGGTTGGCCGATATATTCAGGATGCCGGAAGAACCTGGGAAATGCTTGCCCGTTTGTTATTAACGGGCTGCCTGCTGGTGGGGTTGGCTTATTGCTGGGACCTTAGCTTTCCTATAAACAAAAATTTGTGGACCAGTTCATTTGTACTGTATACGGTTGGGCTCGATTGTTTTATACTGGCCGCCGTTATTTACGTAATTGACTTTTTGAATAAAACCAATTGGGCAAGCTTTTTTGAGGTCTTTGGAAAAAATGCTTTGTTTATATACTTGTTGTCAGAAGTGGTAGCCATCATGATGCGTGCATTACGTGTGGGGCATGGAATGAATTTGTATAGCTGGATATACGAACACATATTTAAATTTCCCGGCATGTATGTTGGCTCCCTGCTATTTGCCATTTGGTTTATGCTAATGTGCTGGTTGGCAGGTTGGATTTTAGATAAAAAGAAAATTTATATCCGGGTTTAAGGGTAAAGCGCCATAATTTCAAATCACAAATACCAAATTTGTATTCCTATTGTTCCTGGAAGTTATTTGGATTTTGTATTTTGGCATTTGTATTTCTTTGGTTCTTGTTCTTTGGCTTTTGGAATTTTTTTCCTTGGTTCTTGTTTTTTGTGATTTGATGTTTTTCCTTGGTTCCTGTTATTTGAACTTTGGATTTTTTTGCTCTAATCGCATGACTGCTATTTGGTTAGCTTCCGCCATAGAAAATATTTTTGTTTTATCAGGGTTTATAAGTGTTTAAATGCCAAATAAACCCGTATAAACGTGGATTAATTATACATAAAGTTTCCGCTTTTGCTTGCCCCGCCCGTTGATTTAGCGTACCTTCGCGCCTCGTTTGCCATTGCTAAAATATAAGCATTCAAAGGCATTCATTATTAAGAATTTAAAAAAACATTTCCTTTCAGGAATTAGCTATTATGGATATCAGAAATATCGCCATTATTGCCCACGTAGACCACGGAAAAACGACCCTGGTAGACAAGATTTTACACGCTACCAAAGTGTTTCGTGATAACCAGCAAACTGGTGAGCTGATCATGGACAGTAATGATCTGGAAAAAGAAAGAGGAATCACCATCTTTAGTAAGAACGCGGCAGTAACTTACAAGGGTGTAAAGATAAATGTGATAGATACCCCTGGCCACGCCGACTTTGGTGGTGAGGTAGAACGGGTGTTGAAAATGGCCGATGGCGTTTGTTTGCTGGTGGATGCATTTGAAGGTCCGATGCCGCAAACCCGCTTTGTATTACAAAAGGCATTGCAGTTGAACCTGCGTCCAATTGTGATCATCAACAAAGTAGATAAGCCCAACTGCCGGCCCGATGAAGTGCATGACGCCGTATTTGAATTATTCTTCAACCTCGACGCTACTGAAGAACAGCTCGATTTCCCTACCTATTACGGTAGCGGTAGAAACGGCTGGTTCAACGATTCATTAACGCAAACCGATAATATTGATCCTTTGCTGGATGGTATTTTGAAACACGTACCACCACCAAAAGTTAGCGAAGGAACTTTACAAATGCAGATCACTTCCCTGGATTATTCTTCTTTCCTGGGTCGTATCGCTGTTGGTAGAGTAGCCCGTGGAGTTGTTAAAGAAAACCAGCCTATTTCGTTGATGCAGGCTGATGGCAGCATAAAAAAATCGCGCGTAAAAGAGCTGTATGTGTTTGAAGGCATGGGCAAAAAGAAAGTAACCGAAGTAATAGCCGGTGACCTTTGTGCCGTGGTAGGTATTGACGGATTTAACATCGGCGATACTATTGCCGATTTTGAAACTCCGGAAGCGCTGCCAGTTATCAGCGTAGATGAGCCTACCATGAATATGCAATTCTCCATCAATAATTCGCCTTTCTATGGCAAGGATGGAAAGTTTGTAACCAGCCGACACCTGCGCGACCGCTTAATGAAAGAAACAGAAAAGAACCTGGCTTTACGGGTTGTGGATAGCGACGGCGGCGACAGCTTTATGGTGTATGGTCGTGGTATTCTGCACTTAGGAATATTGATTGAAACCATGCGTCGCGAAGGATACGAGTTAACTGTGGGTCAGCCCCAGGTAATTGTAAAAGAGATCAATGGTAAGAAATGTGAGCCTTTCGAAGTACTGGTGGTAGACGTGCCGCAGGAGTTTGCATCAAAAGTAATTGACCTGGTTACCCGCCGTAAAGGTGAGATGCTGGTGATGGAAACCAAAGGCGAAATGCAGCACCTTGAATTTGAGATCCCATCGCGTGGATTGATCGGGTTGCGTACAACAATGTTGACCAACACACAGGGGGAAGCCGTAATGGCGCATCGCTTTAGCGAATACAAGCCCTGGAAAGGTCCCATTCCCGGCCGTAATAATGGTGTGTTGCTGGCCAAAGAAAACGGAGCAACTACTGGTTACTCCATTGATAAATTACAGGACAGAGGTGCTTTCTTCGTCGATCCAGGCGAAGAAATATATGCCGGTCAGATAATTGGCGAGCACATTAAACCAGGTGACCTGGTAGTACAGATCACCGAAGGAAAAAAACTCACCAACATGCGCGCCAGTGGTAGTGATGGAACTGTTCATATTACGCCCAAAACATTATTTACCCTCGAAGAGTGTATGGAATATATTCAACAGGATGAGTGTATTGAGGTAACGCCTAACTTCATTCGGATGCGTAAGACCATTCTCAATGAAGACGAAAGAAAGAAACAGTCAAAGTCGATGAAGAGCGAAGCATAAGAGAAGCTAATACAATCTTTATAATAAAAGGAATCATACGCCAGCCGGTGATGATTCCTTTTTTATTTGCAAACAGTTACCTATGCATGGTCATCGGGAATTTGCAGCTGTATTGCTCATCCGCATTTTCGTTGTATTTTTGCACCGTAATTGAAATGCCATGACAAGAGGATGCCTGATTTTGGTTCTGTGTTTAATAGTGATTTTAACACTTCCCGCCGATTTGCTGGCGCAGTGCTCCATCTGCACCAAAACAGCCCAGCAACTGGGTGAAAGACCCGCCAAAGCATTAAACGCGGGCATTATCTACCTCGGCCTTACTCCATTCCTCATCATGGGTTATATTGGCTATCGCTGGTGGAAAAATAATCACTAAAGATTATATTTAAATTTATTATATTTGTACATGCCCGCAGCTGATACCTATTGCTGCGCGCCTAAAATGGCCAAATTTTGAGCAAGGTAAAATAGACGACCCGCCCTGGTTGGAGTACTTGCTACACAAAAAAATTCCTCAAATTCATTTTCTGGTTGGTTAGGGACCATAATCGGTATTGATCAAGACCTTACTTTGTCTTTCTCCGATACTTGTCCGAGTCTCATCCGACTCTCGTCCGAGTAATATCGGACAAGGATCGGAAGATGCTCGGATAGTTATCGGACTAAAACAAAATGAGACCCGACCCTGGCACGAGCAAGAATGGCACCTGAAGTTGTTGGAATTAGTAAAACTAAAAGAGGGAAATTTTGACCGGATAAACCTGGGAAAGCTAACGGGAGTAGTCTGGAATCTTATTCAACTTATCAAGTTGGCTTTTGGTGGGTAAGCCAAATTTTTAAAAAATTTCAGCCAATTTTTCATTGGCAGAAAAAGTTTCTCATGATACATGAAAATATCAATTATTTATAATATGACCAAAATTTTATTAGGTTACGGAGGCTTTACATACTCCGTTTCACATATTGTTTATTGGTAGGTGGGAAGAGCCAGTCAACGGCGCGATGCCATTTTACAGCGGTGTATTTTCTTTTTATAATAATGGGCACACTGGCCAGGTCGAGTTGAGAAAAGGCAACAAGCATGTCATCAAACGTTTTTTGTTTGAACTGTTGTTCGGCTATCCATTCCAGTATGAACGGATTCCAGTCTTCCTTGTTCCGCCAGTAATGGGCAATCCAGGGGGTGGCATCGCCCAGGGTATAAATATGATGTAAGGCCAGCGACAGCGCATATTGCTCCACCAAACGAAAAGGCACGCCATCCGCACACATTTCATCGCATATTTGCAACGCCAGCTCAATATCTTTTCCGTTTTGATTATTAGGGGTAGATACCACACCCGCATTCCACATGTGATCAGTGGGCTTCATGGTAAGTCCCGCGAATTGTGTGCCTTTTAAAGCACGCCAGGTCCTTTTGCTGGTTTTATCAGTCAACGTAGATAAGGCGCCTTCGTCTTCGTGCATATACGCCTTACCGTTTAGCAATTCGGCTTTTAATGAGGTGATATTATTATATAAAAATGTATCCGTATCGCAGTATATAACCGGGCTGCCTGCATACATATTAGCTATATGTTGTATGGCTTTTATTTTTACACGCCAGAAAAAATCATGTGGTCCTTTCCATTCTTTTATTTGCTCAGGCGTTACCGCGATAATATTCGCATGACCCGATAAATGTTTATAGAATGGCGCCGCATCGGTTATGATATTGATTGATTTTATTTCATTGGGTTGTTGCAGGAACGACATGGCTGAGAACGCAGCCTGCAGGTGATTTTGAAAACGGTTACCAAAAGTGCAATACAATATATGCATAACTGTTTGAGCGGATTTTAATAGAATCTGGTAATAAACGAATAAACGTTGGTGATATTTTCTTTTTGAATAACAGCCAGCAGATCCTCTTTATTAATGTCTTTCATCCGGTGCTTTTGCAACAGATAGTATGCTTTATCGGCCAGCAACCTGAATTTCTTTTCTGTCGTTTGTACCTG
>DASUVL010000150.1:0-4206 GCA_036379015.1 Niastella sp. | reverse complement strand
CCATACCCGCCGGCATACGGAACCTTGTTATCCAACGCTGAATGTATATGCAGTACCGGCATCGCCCGTGCGGGTACGCAAGGTTGCGTTGTAAGTAGCGTGCCGCTCACCGGGGCTATCGCTGCCAGCTGTTGACTCAATTCACAAGCCAGCCGGTACGTCATCATAGCCCCATTGCTTATGCCGGTTGCGTATACCTTCTTTGGATTGATCTTGTACGTGCTCGTCAATTGTTGGATGAGCTGCCTGATAAATGCTACATCATCAATATTTTGCTCCATCGCAAAATCGCAACAGGTGCCCGCATTCCATGTTTTGATGCCCAGCCGGCCATCGCTACGCACCCCTTCGGGATACACGATCACAAAACCCGCACTGTTCGATTTGGCGGTCAGCTTATAATCCAATTCCATTTGACTGGCGCTGCCACCCAATCCGTGCAGTGCTATCACCAGCGGAAAATTACTGCTGTCGTTATACGTGGGCGGTAAATTCAGCAGGTATGAGCGTTTATAGCCGTCCACGGGTATGGAATCATAAAAATGGAACGTGGTAACGGGTGCTACGGCTGTTTTTTTACAGCTCAGTACGGCGAACGTCAAAAGCGTCAACACGCTATATATCAATGAAATTTTTCGCATCTTTTTGTGGCAAAAATGGGGGTGATTAGTATGTATATTTCTGGAAATAAGCTGAAGCTGTAAAAATCGCGGGTGAAGCAGCAAAAACACCTGGCAGGTTCGCTTTAACAGGTTGCATTATCGGCCTGCTGCTGCGGACCTGCCAGGTGTTTGTTCTCGTGGTGTACCTGACAGGTGTTTACCTTGCACCTTGCAGCCCCGTTTAAAAATGGTATTTTTGGGGTAACAACCCCTATATGCAATCGTTTCAACTACTGGCTTTATATGTTGTGCTGATGATCGTGGGCGTTAACCGCCCACCGGAGACGGTTATTGCCTGTGCGCCAGCGGTTACGGCTTTCAGCGGTTCCATCTCCAGCGTGCGCAGTGGTAACTGGTCCGACGCAGCTACCTGGGGTGGTCGCTTGCCTGGAGCGAAAGACGCGCCCGTGATTGCTGCTGGCAATACGGTGCTCGCCGATGTGAATGCTTCCGTTGCCGGGATGCAGGTGGCCGGTACATTGATCTTTGATCCCACGCGATCGGTTACTATTCAATCAACTAAAAATATTCTCGTCACCGGACTGCTGCATATGCAATCCGCCAAAACGGCTAACATCCAGGCCATTCGTTTTACCGGTATTAATGAGAACAACTTTGAAGGCGGCGGTATGGATATGCTGGACAGTGATATTGGCTTGTGGGTAATGGAAAGCGGCCGGTTGCAATTACAGGGAACAAAGAAAATGTCGTGGACAAACGCTACTGGCGCTATTGCCGCCGGTGCAACGACTGTTACAGTAAAGAACGTCGCTGGATGGCAGGTAGGGGATGAGCTTATTATAACGCCTACTGCCAACGATGCCCGCAATGCCGATCTGCGTACCATTACAGCCATTAAAGGCAATACCATTTCCCTGCATGCAGCGACAACAGCGCATCCCCTGATCAATAACCAGTGGACCGCCGAAGTGGGCAACCTCACCCGTAATGTGCGGATTGAAGGAACGAGCACCGGTAATGCGCATATCTTTATCCGCTCTGCGGTTCCGCAAAATATTCAACACGTTGCCTTCCGCTACCTGGGGCCGCGTAAAGACATGGGGGGCACCGCCATCAAAGAACAGGTGCCTGGCCGGTATGGGCTGCATTTTCATCATTGTAATGATGGCAGCGACGGATCGGTAGTCGATGGCTGTGTGATGCGCGATATCGACAACCATGCCTATGTGCCGCACGTGAGTCATGGTATTACCATGCAACATAATATTGCTTACAATTGTATGGATGCGCCTTTCTGGTGGGACCTGCCCGATGCTACCCATCGCTCTACTTGGATACATAACCTGGTGGTATCACCGCAATATTTCCAGGGCGCCATTTCGCTCGATACCAAGGGCTCGCCCACCTTTGGTACGCATGGTTTTGTATTGAGTATGGGCGATGATAACCGGTGCGACAGCAACGTGGTAGCCGGTCAGCAAGGCCTGGAAACCGTAACGGCTGCCTATGACTGGGAAGAGATGCCTATTGAGTCGGCCTGGATCTTCAAAGGAAATATCGTGCATAATTCTGATTGCGGTATTCGTAGCTGGCAGAACAATGGCAAGAACCACGTGCTGGAGCAAACTATCGTTTATAATTGCAAAGTGGGCGTGAACCATGGCGCCTACGTAAACAACTATACCTACCTCGGCGGTTATGTATACAACAGTGTGTTTGAAGACCATGCTGCCGGCGGTGAAAATGGTGTGCGTATTGAAAATATGATCCTCGATGGTGCGGGTCAGGTTCCGTATCCATTCATCATGATAGAAAGCCCGGCGAAAGGTACACGTCCGGTTATGTTACGAAACTGTACCATCAAAGGCGGCGCCAAAGGCGCGATCCTGAATGCCAGCAGCAATGCCTGGAAAGGATTGGATGTAATACAGTGCGACATTCGCGGTGATATTACCATAGCGCCCAATGCCGGTATTGATGAAGTGATTCGCGTGCAACCGGTAAAAGGACCGGCATACATGATAACTAAATCGGGCAAGAAAAACATGTCATCCTTTGCACCCGTAGTATGGGGCGCCGGAGCCGGATTGAAAGGGGCGTATTACAATGGCACCGATTTGCGCGATTCCGTGGAAGCGCGGGTTGATCCGTTGATCAGTTTCCCGGAATGGCGGATACCCCTGCCCGGGTTGGCTACGGGCGTGCATTATAAAATAAAAGATACGCGGTACAGCATCCGCTTTACCGGTTATATACAACCTCAGTTTACGGAAGAATATACCTTCTCCACAGAAGCCGCCGGCGGCGTGCGCTTATGGGTCAACGACAAATTGTTGATCGATCGCTGGCACGATAACTATACCACCACCTATACGTCCACCGCCATTGCCCTGGAAGCCGGTAAAAAGTATGCCATCCGGTTGGAGTACTTCAACTGCGATGACCGCTCGTCCCTCTACCTCTTCTGGCAAAGCCCCTCAGTACTCAAAGAGCTGATACCGCAAAGTCAGTTGTATGGGGAGTAGGGCGTGTCGGTTTTGTTCTATTTCTGCACTCCCGGCCGTCATAGTTTTGATAAAAATTACAAACTATGAACGCAAAACAAAACAGCAAAGCAAATACATTGGTACTGGGTGGTAAAGGCAAAACAGGCAGCCGGGTAGTCGCCAAATTACAACAACTGGAATGGCCGGTACACGTTGGTTCACGAAGCGGCGATCGGGCTTTTGATTGGGAAGATCAAAGTACCTGGAAAAAAGCCATCAAAGACATGGAAACCATATATGTATCCTATTTCCCTGACCTGGCCGTACCAGGTGCCGTGGATGCCATCCGCGCTTTTACCAAAATAGCGGTGGAAGGCGGTGTGAAAAAACTGGTGTTGTTATCGGGTAGGGGAGAAGCGGAGGCGCAGGAATGTGAAAAAATAGTGATGGCAACAAATATCGATTGGACGATCGTTCGGGCCAGTTGGTTTTGTCAGAATTTCAGTGAAGGGTATTTAAGGGAACCCATCCTGGCCGGGCATGTGGTTTTTCCGGCGGGCGACATTCCGGAACCATTTATTGATGCGGAAGACATTGCAGATGTGGCGGTAGCAGCGATTACCCAGGCAGGTCATAACCATAAATTGTATGAAGTTACCGGCCCGCGCCTGCTTACGTTCCGCGACGCCATTGAAACCATTGGCCGTGAAACCGGCAGAACGATCGTGTACGAACAAATACCAGTGGAGGCGTATGCTGCCTTGCTAAAAGAGTATGGCGTGCCAAAAGATTTTATATGGCTGATCACCTATTTGTTTACAGAAGTGCTTGATGGCCGGAATGAAAATATTACCCATGGCGTGGAAGAAGCGCTTGGCAGACCGGCAACCGATTTTGTAACATATGCCAAACGCACAGCGGCTACGGGCATATGGGTTAATGATGCCGCATAAGAAGTACGGGGGCAGATAAACGACAGCAAATTATAGTACCGTGGCAACATGGTACTTTTTTATTGCCCGCCTTCCCCGGTCAATAAGTAATGTACTTTATACGTAAATTGCGGTGGCATAATATATTTTGAAATTTTTTTTTCA
>DASUVL010000149.1:0-4849 GCA_036379015.1 Niastella sp. | reverse complement strand
ATATCAGTCCGGAAATAACCGAATACAAATACCTGATGGTAGGCCTGGATAAAAACTGGACCTACCTGCCGGCCAACCGTAAAGTATATTTCACCAACCTGGCGCCTGGCCAATATACATTCCGGTTAACGGCTGCCACCAATGGCCGTTGGGGCCAGGAGAAAAAACTAACCATTACCATTACACCCCCCTTCTGGAATACCTGGTGGGCCTGGTTGGTGTATACGGGCATTGTAATTGCCATCGGTTATTCGCTGGTTCAAACCTATCATAAACGGTCGCTGGTTAAAAAAGAAAAAGAGATCTATGAAGCCAAGTTCGAATTCTTCACCAATGTTGCGCATGAAATAAGAACGCCGCTCACGCTGATAAATGGACCGGTAGAGAATCTGCTGGAAAAGATCAATGAACTACCGGAGATTAAAGATGATGTGACGATGATGGAAAGAAATACCAACCGGCTGATGACGTTGATCACACAGATACTCGACTTTAGGCAAACAGAAGCAAAGGGATTCAGTCTTGATTTTACAAAGGTGAACATCACTGCCCTGTTGCAGGACGCGTATGCTAATTTTCAACCGCTGGCTAAAAAGCGGGACCTGCAGTTTACCTTATTATTACCCGATACACCGGTTATTGCGTGGGTAGATGAAGAAGCTTTCAACAAAATTCTCAGCAACCTGTTTAGTAATGCGGTGAAATATGCCGGCCAACAGATAACGGTACAATTGTATCCGGTGCAAGCAGCCGATACAACGTGTACGATTGAAATTGCAAACGACGGGGCGCTGATACCACCCGACATGCGGGAGCGGATCTTTGAACCGTTCTATCGCATCAGGGAAAACACCAAACAAAAAGGAACAGGCATTGGCCTCACCCTGGCCCGTTCGCTAACGCAATTGCACCAGGGCAACCTGTTTGTAAAAGAAACAGCCAATGGAATGAATACATTTGTACTTTGTTTACCATTACAACCACCTATAAAAAAGAAATAAACCAACGCTTATGTTACCGCTGTTACTGCTGGTAGATGATGAAGAAGAAATACTGGATCTGCTGGAAAGGATACTGCAACCCAAATACGCTGTGCTGAAAACGCAAAACGGACAGGAGGCTTTACAGGCGTTGGGGTCGAATGCTGTACAGTTGATCATCAGCGATGTGATGATGCCTGACATGGATGGGTTTGAATTGTGCACCATCATTAAATCGAATGTGGAACATTCGCACATCCCCATCATATTGCTGACTGCGAAGAACACTATACAATCAAAAGTGCAGGGACTTGAATTGGGTGCTGACGCATATATTGAAAAGCCTTTTTCGAAAGAGCATCTGCAGGCGCAGATCGCCAGTCTGTTGAACAACCGCAATATGGTGCGGGAGTATTTCGCGAACTCGCCGCTGGTGCATATCAAAAGTATGGCGCATACCAAAGCGGACGAACTTTTTTTAGCGACCCTGCATGAGATCATCATAGAACATATGGAGGATGTGGAGTTGGATGTGGAGCAGTTGGCGCGACATATGAATATGAGCCGGGTAACGTTGTACCGGAAGATCAAAGCGATCTCTGCCCTCACGCCTATTGAACTGATACACCTGACGCGATTGAAAAAAGCCGCCGAACTGCTGGCAACCGGTGATTATAAAATGTATGAGATCGCTGCGCTGACCGGCTTTAGTTCACAAAGTAATTTCGCCCGTAACTTTCATAAGCAGTTTGGGATAACGCCCAGTGATTATGCAACGCAGAAGCATAAAGAATAAGGTTTGTGGTTTATAGTTTATGGTTTGCCAACTTCTGCATCCCGGGGTTTTATACTCCGGGATGTTGCTTTTACTATTATTATATTATTTATTACTACATAAAACAGGCGCCTATAACAACATCCTGCATGTGAATATCTTTGGCATGAATTTTAGCATGGGTAAGTGCTTTTTTTATAGAATGCATCCAGAACTTTTTACTTTATCAAACACTTATTCATGAGAAAAATTTATTCCGTATCGCTGATCATTTCCCTGGTATTTACATTGGGTTGTAAACGGGAGATCTCACAACAACAACCAGCTGCCGATGATGCTTCTGAACTGATAACAACAGCAGCGCTTGCCGCTGAGGAAGCCACAGCCAAAGAGATAGTCATCTGCGATCAAAAGAACAGCCGCATCGTGATGGTAGATGTTGCCAACAGCAATAAAGTTACCTGGGAATGGAAACCGACTGCCGCCTACGCCGCGATCCGTTCCGGTGCACAAGGCTGGTTTACTAACCTCAGCGAAGCAAAACCGGTATACAGTGGTAAATATATTCTGGCCACTGCATCAGGCGGTGGTGTGGCGATCATCAATGTTTCTACTAAAAAAGCTATCTGGTACGATTATGCCGGCGGCAACACGCATTCTGCAGAACTGTTGCCAAATGGTAATGTGGTTACCGCATCTACCACCGGTGGTTACCTGCTTATTTTTACGGTTGACTCCTACATCAATGATGAGAGTAAACAAGGCGGCAAGGTTACCTTTGAAGATGTGCACAATGTGGTGTGGGATAAAACTAACAAACTGTTATGGGCAGCTGGAAAAAACAAATTGAAAGCATTTAGTTATAACAACAGTTGCGGCAGTCCGGTCCTCACGTTGAAAAAGACCTACACCATGCCGGAGGGCAATGCGCATGACCTGTTCCCGGTGTATGGCAGTACAACTGACCTTTGGTTATCGAACAGCGGCCACGTTTATAAGTTCAACGTATCGACCGGTGCGTTTACGCTTGTTAAAACGATCTCTTCAGTGAAATCTGTCAGCAATGGTCCGAGTGGTTACGCAACGATCATTGATAAAGCGAATGGCAATGGAGGCGAAAGCTGGCGCACAGATGTGATCACTGATCTAAATAGCGGCGCCACTGTTTTCAAAAATACCAGCTTCGGTATGTATAAAGTCCGTTGGAAATTGGTTAACTCATTCAGCTACCCCAGCGGTGATAGCTTTCACGAATGCACGCATTAAGTCAATGTGATAATAGTTTAGAGTGTATGTATGATAAAGGCCCGGCGCGTAATAGTGCCGGGCCTTTCTTATGCTATTTCATTATTACATTATCTAATTATCATATTAGCCAATTAGCAATTGCGGTTTCTCCTTGTATGTTTTCCAGAGGAACTCTCCAAACAAAGTATTCGCCCAGGCGAACCACTTACGGGAGAATTTTTTGGGATCTTCTTTGTGAAAAGCTTCATGCATGAAGCCCGTACCAGCATGCGTTTTTTGCAGCAACTGGATACAGCTTTTGATCTCCGCATCACTGGTACTGGTCAACCCACGCATGGTGATGGCCATTGGCCAGATCATATCCTGGCCCACATGCGGGCCACCAACGCCTTCTCCGGCTGTACCACTAAAAAAGAAGGGATTCTCACTTGACAAAACCAACTTGCGTGTATTTTGATAAACAGGGTCTGTGTTCTTCACCGCACCCAGGTACGGCAGGGAAAGCAGACTGGGCACATTGGCATCATCCATGAGGTTATAGCTACCAAAGCCATTTACTTCATAGGCATATACTTTTCCGAATGTTTTATGCTCAACCACTGCATATTGCTGTAATGCTTTTTCTACTTCATTGGCCAGCGCCGTTAACTGTGCTGCAGTAGCGGTATCTTTTACAATGGCCGTGCACATTTCAGCGGCCTGTCGCAAGCTTACTACGGCAAAGAAGTTAGAAGGGATCAGGAATGAATATACAGTAGCATCATCGCTGGGCCGGAATGCCGAGCAGATCAGTCCAACCGGTTTTACCGGATATCCATATCCGTTCATGGGCAGGGTATCGGTGGCATACGGTGTAGTTCGTTGAAATTTATACGGACCATTTCCGTTTTTACGCTGCTGATCGCGAAAGACGGTATGAATTGTTTTTATAGCCTGTTGCCATTGTGCATCGAAGGGTGATGTGTCGCCCGTTAACTTCCAATAGCGATAGCCCAGCCGGATGGGATAACATAAGGAGTCGATCTCCCATTTGCGTTCATGCACACCGGGTTTCATATCGGTGTGGTCTTTCTCCCATTCGCTTTTTTTCTGGGGATCATTATAAAAAGCATTGGCGTAGGGATCTTTCAAAATGCAGGCTGCCTGTTTATTGATCACGCCTGCAATCAATTGTTGCAGTGGTTTATCCTGCGCCATAAATGCCAGGTAAGGCCACACCTGGGCGCTGCTGTCGCGCAGCCACATGGCGTCAATATCACCGGTGATCACATAGGTATCGGGCCGGCCATTGTGGGTAGTATGAAAAACAGTAGTATCAAGTGTATTGGGAAAACAATTTTCAAATAGCCAGGCTAGCTCCGGTTGTTTTACATTGGCCTGAAATTCCTTGATCGCTTTCTCTACCGCTTCGCTGGTAAAGTTCCTTTTATCGGCCGGGGTTCGCACCACGGGGAATTGGGTGCTTTGGTTTTCTGAGGCAAAACCGTGCCTGTTTCCTAATAACAAGCCTGCACCGGCAAGCGTCGTTTGCTGAATAAAGATCCGCCTTTTCATATGAGCAAATGTTTGGCGGTAAAACTAAGTATTTAGCAAATCAAAAAGAAGAAAGCTATCCCGACGAGTCGGGACACGCTCTGCAATACAGGTTTGATGAGCGTGCTATAATCCCGGTTGCCGTTTAGGTATTGCATTTTGCATTCAGCGCTTGGGATGGCTATAAAACAAAAAAGCCTCTTGAACACAAGTTCAAAAGGCTTTTTTAAATAAATATGGCAGCTACCTACTCTCCCGCATTGTGGTGCAGTACCATCGGCCATGAGGGGCTTAACTTCTCTGTTCGGTATGG
>DASUVL010000148.1:0-2437 GCA_036379015.1 Niastella sp. | reverse complement strand
TTCACCAGTTGGTTCAGGTTACCGCCCCATAACACACCATGGCTATCTTCATACAGAGTAAACAAATCAGACAGCGCATCAAATACCTCAAACTTATTTGTTGCAACGTTCAGTCGATACAATGCACCATACACACTATTGCGGCGCAGGGTAGATACCCAAAGCTGGTGGCTGCGATCTTCCAGCACGGCATAGGCTATTTTATCTTCCGTATTGTTTGCCGGGTTCAGCAAAGGATAATGATCTATCTTTTGGGTAGCGGGTGTGTACCGGTAAATGCCCTGGTGAAAAGTAGCTATCCATATATTATGCGCGTTATCCACTTTGATAGCGGTGGTAACAGCATTGTCTGAAAATGAATACACATCACCAAGGTGGTTGCGCAGCGTGGTAAAACTGTTGTCCTGCCTGTTCCATATAGATATGCCGCCACCATCGGTACCAATATACATGGTACCATCATTTGCTTCGTAAATCGCAGATACCGTTTTATCTGCCAGCGAATGGCTGTTGCCCGGTTCGTAAGTGAGTGTTTGAAAACGATCTTTGAGCGGATCTATCATTGCTGCTCCGCTGGTGGCAGTACCTATCCATTTGCGGCTCTGACGATCTATAAACAACGTATGCAACCCCATCCTGCTGAATGACTGGCTGCCATCCTTTCTGTCGAGCACAGCGGCTACCTGCTCTCCCGGCTTCCACGCCAGCAGGCGACCCAACACGGTGCCCATCCAGTAACGGCCTTTTTCATCAATGGAAAAGGTCAGCATGTTGCCTGCATCGGGGAGTTGCGATTGATAATTGAACAATTCCACTAGCATGGCGGTGGCGGGGTTATGGCTGTATAGCGATGTGCCGTTGGCAATGACCAGGTTGTTACCAGATGTTTCGAGCCAGGCTGCATCGGGCATTGAGGCGTTCACCAGCACCAGTTGTTTGGTGGCGTAGTTATAGTGTGCCAGCCCATGTTTTTGTACCAGCGCCCATATATTACCGGCGGCATCCATACGCACCGATTTTACGGTGTAGCTGCTGGTAATCGTGCGATCTGCCTGTACCAGCGGTACCGGTTCAGCCTCCAAAGCTCCTTTGGCACACAACAACAAACCCATACCTTCGGTGGCCAGGAAGATATTATTGCTACGATCGGCCCGCACCTCTTTTACCACAGCATTCAGTGGCTGGCTTTTGTTGCCGCGCAAGTGTACGGAACAGAATTGATCCCACTGCGGAGCAAGGCGGCTAACGCCCTGTCTTGTACCAATCCAGATATTATGCAGGCTGTCTTCTGTAATAGATAGTATAATATTATGCACCAGTGAATGTGCATCGTTCCCTTTGTGGAAGTATACTTTGCAGTCGTAGCCATCGTACCGGTTGAGCCCGTCGAATGTACCCAGCCAGATAAATCCTTTGTGATCCTGGAAAATACAACGTACCGTGTTGTTAGATAATCCCTGTTCATCATTGAGGAAAGCGAGCGGCGGCAAAGGCGTGGCCTGTATCAGGACGGGTAAAAACAAGTATGCCAGCACACTCACTACAGCAGCGGTTTTTCGCATTGGGATTCTCAGCAAATTAAACAGTTGGCGGTACATGGCAATAAACAAAATCGTAAAGTATAGCGGCTTGAAATTACAGGTTTTAATGCAATTAATTGCTGACCTATATTGAGCAACAAATAACTGTGCATTTTATTCCTGCCATCCTGCGGGGGAGGCATCCCCCAACCGGCGGATGCCTCTTTTATACACCGTTCAATTGTATTAAGACTTTATAACCTGTTTCGGCTGTTCAATATTTGGCAGAAAACCTGTAATAATACCAATCAGGGGCAGAAAGGCACATACCTTAAAAACATAGCCCACACTTGTTATATCTGCCAGTTTTCCTAATAGAGCAGAACCGAGCCCGCCCATACCAAAAGCAAAACCAAAGAACAAACCGGCAATCATGCCTACTTTACCAGGAACCAATTCTGTAGCATATACTAAAATAGCAGAGAATGCCGAGGCTATGATAACCCCAATTATAACCGAAAGCACCCCGGTCCAGAACAAGTTAGCGTACGGCAGTAGTAAGGTAAATGGCGCAGCGCCCAAAATAGATATCCATATAATGTATTTTCTTCCAAAACGATCGCCCAGCGGACCACCCAATAACGTGCCTGCGGCTACTGCTGCCAGGAAGATAAACAGGTGTATCTGCGACTGCTGTACCGATACATGGAATTTATCAATAAGATAAAAAGTAAAATAGCTGCTCATGCTGGCCATGTAAAAGTACTTGGAGAAGATCAGTACAAGCAGTATCGCCAAAGAAGTAATAACTTTTGATTTGGACAAATTGCGATGCGAGTCTGATGCAACAACAAACTTATTTTTCTTTCTCAGCTCTAAATGATCTCTATACCACGTACCTACTCTTACCAACACAA
>DASUVL010000147.1:0-8478 GCA_036379015.1 Niastella sp. | reverse complement strand
CTGTTAAACAAGGGACTTGCTGCATATAACAGCAATCTTGCTTTTACAGCCAGTGCCGACCCTTTGGTGACCCTGATCTGGTTTACATTCCCAACCGTATAAGACGCCGGCAATAAAGCGGCAGCCCCGTCCAACTCCTGTATTATATAATTCACACAGGTCTCATACGAACTGCGCGGGATATCGATCTTGTCATCATCGTCAAACACATCATCGCCCAGCATCGGAAAACCACCGTAATGTTTCAGCAGCGTAAACAGGTACCACGCTCTTAAAAACTTCACCTGCCCTACCCAATAGTCGCGGGTTGCAGGCGTAACGGGTATACTTTCGCTGTTCCTTAAAAAGATATTGCAGGCACGAACCATTTGAAACACCGTTGTCCAAAGTCCTTTATCGGCATTGCTTGAATTGACACCACCGCTGGAAATTCTAAAGGTATAAATAGTAGGGTCGCTGATCGGTTCGCTTTCATCGCAGGCTGCATCCAGTCCCGTATTGCTGAACCTTCTGGTGGTAAAGGATGTGCCCAGGTTGGCCTAGATATTATTGACGGCCCCCAGCGATTTTGTACTATCGGCAAAGACACCGGTTTCAGTAACCGCCGAAAGGCCTTTCTGGTCCAGGAAATCTTTTTTACAACCGCTCATTATACAAACGCATAAAACCGGTAGTAACCTCAGCGTTCCTTTATAATATGTTTTGTTCATTTCTTTTTCTTTTAGGATTTAAAAACCGAGTTGCAGGCCAATATTGATGTTCGTCGTATTGGGATAGGCATTTCCGGTGCCATTGGCAATTTCCGCATCCTGTTGAAACTTGCCCATATCCTGGATATTGATCAGGTTGTAGCCGGTAACATACACCCTCGCATTCTGCACAACCCTTGTTCTTCTTATCCAGGAGGCAGGCAACTGATAAGCCATCTCCAACGATTTAAGCCGCACATACCAGGTATTCACAAACCAGAAATCAGAAACGGTTATGTAGGAAATATTATTCACGTTGGTGTTTAAACCGATCCGAGGATAGGTAGCCGTTGCAGCCGTGGCGGGCGTCCAGCGTTCGAGGTTCCAGGGTCGCAGGTTGCCATTGAACGCATCCCCTGCTCCTTCAGCGGTTACCTGAACAGCATACCCAAACGCACTTTGCACCAGGGCTCTCAGGGTAATGCCTTTCCAGCCCACGGTAAATTCGGCGCCCAGGTTGGTACTGGGCAGGTTGGGTTTCGACAGATAAGTTTTATCCGCATCAGTAATAACACCATCTCCGTTTAGGTCGGCATACTTCAAATCGCCCGGTTGAATTACGCTCCACACCGGCGCCGCCATACTTTTCTTTACTTTTCCATCTGCTTCAAAATCTTCCTGCTGATAAAACCCGATATTATCATAACCTAATGAACCAAGCACACCAATGGGCCGGCCGGTCTTTGCCAGATAGGGATAATCCGGCGCTTCGCTTACATATATGATCTTGTTTACGGCATAGGAAGCGTTGGCACTAATTGAATAATCAAATTGTCCGCTTCTATCGCGGTACGTGAGCATTCCGTCGAACCCTTTGTTCTCCGATTTACCAATGTTCTTTCTTGGCAAAATTTGTCCAACGGCCAGCGGCACATCGCCCTGTGGGATCAATTGCTCGTACCGGTAGTTGTAAAAATAACTACCGCTGAAAGTGATCTTGCCATTAAACATGTTCACTTCAATGCCCAGATCGGTCTTTCGTTCCTTTTCCCAGGTAACATTCGGGTTCACCAATGAATCTTCCACCGAGGTATTGCCATAATAATTTCCACCGGTAGTGGTGTATTGGATCTCAGATGTAACGGTATTGGGGAAACTGGCATCCGACCCTACGAGTCCATACGAACCGCGGATCTTGAACAGATCGAAAACAGGGAACAACTTATGAAAAAATGGTTCTTCCGACAGGTTATAGCCCCAGGAAACAGCGGGAAAGATCCCATAGCGTTTATTCTCCTGGAACAGGTCATTTCCGTTGCGCGCCACCGTGATACCTAATAAATATTTCCGTTTGAAATCATAATCCACCCGGGCCGTTGTGCCCCGGTAGTTTATCGGAATATTGGCCTCTTTCACAAAATTCCGCTGATTTATCAGGAACAGCCCGGTTACATGATGATCATCGATGGTGCGTTCATAGTTCAGCGAGGCCTGCAGAATAGTGGTAGCATTCAGTGCATTACTGACCGAAGAAACATTATATACCGGTACGCGCCCGCCGCCTGCATAACTATTGGTGGCGGAGATGTATTTGAACGTTGGCATGCCGCCGCGGGTCATGTTGCGGGTCTCATTGTTATTTCCGGCGTAGGAAACATTCACCTTTGCCGACAGGCCACGGGTAATTATATCCAGCCGCTGATCGGCGCCTACTATAATATTGTAATTATTATTGAAATTCCTTTTGTACCCGCCGTTTGCCAGCCGGTAAATGGGGTTGGTGGCGCCTCCACCTGTTACAGCACCCAGGTGGGAAGCATAGCCGTACGTACCATTTGGATTGACTAACGGCATGGCGTACGGCGCCATGTAACGAAAGGCGTTGAGCTCGTAAAACAGGCCATCCTTTTCAATAACGCCACCCGGATTGTTAATGGTCTCAAAACGGCCGTTCATATCCAGGCGGATCTTGAGTGTTTTCGTGGGTGTAATATCAAGGTTCGAGCGGTAATTGTAACGACGGTAGAAATAGTTGGTGTTCACATAATCGCCTATCGGTTTTACATCTTTCAAAATCCCGTTTTGTGTATAGTACCCTAATGATATAAAATATTTAACCAGTGGACTACCGCCGCTTACATCTACATTGTACCGGCCCTGGGTAGAAGAATTGTTGAACAAGGCTTCTGTCCAGTTTACATTCGGATGACCATACGGGTCGGAACCATCTTTGAATTTTTGCAGATCATCGGGCGTAAATGGCATCACGGGCGTTTGCGATTGTCCGTACGCATCATTCATAGTCCCTTCGTTCCGCAGCAAGGCGGTGGTATACGCATCCAGGAAAGTGGGCATCCTGATCACCCTGGTTACCCCTGCCTCTGTTGTGAAGTTGATCCTTGGTCTTCCGATCCGCCCTCTGAGCGTGGTAACCACCAATACGCCATTGGCGCCTTTCAGGCCGTAAATAGATGTGGTAGCTGCATCCTTTAAAATGGAGATCGACTCAAATTCGTTGGCATTGAGCTGTGAGAGCTGGGTATAATCGTATTCTATATCATCTACAATGATCAACGGTTTATTGTCGCCATTCAGCGAGTTCACACCCCGGATGAAGAAGTCAGCGGCGTCGGCGCCGGGCTGACCGCTTCTCTGCTGCGAGAAAAATCCAGGGAGCCGTCCAGCTAATGTATTCTGCACACTGGCAGTAGGTACTGTTTTTATTTCGTCTCCTTTAATGGAACTTACCGCGCCGGTGCTGGTTATGCGTTTTTGGCGGCCAAAGCCAACCACTATTACATCCTCCAATCCTTTTGTATCATTCACCAAATGTATAGTGAGGGCATTGTTGTTATTTACAGCAATGGTTTGGGTTTGAAAACCAATAGTACTTACAGTCAACTTGTTGCTGTTTGTTCGAAGCCGTATCTGGAAACGGCCATCCCCATCGGAAACAACTACATTCCGCTCATCGCCAATTTCAACAATGGTAGCGCCGCCAACCGGTTGTTTTTTCTCATCCACAACCTGTCCGGCCACCGTGCTGGTTTGCGCCTGCACCAGGATGGCACCACCCAAAGTGAATAACAGGAGCATTATAATATATTTCATATTGAATTCTTTGAAGTTCATGGATTAATTAATAGCCTGGATTTTGCGCAATGCCTGCATTCACCTGTGTTTCCTTCAATGCAATAGGGAACAAATACATCGCATCCGTGAAATAGGGCTGCACCACATTTTTTGATGTATAGGTGAACGTACCGGCATTTTTTGTAATGGTCACGCCATGTAACATAGTGCCATACACGCTCTTTGCAATTTTCCACCGCCTTATATCCCAGAAGCGTTGTTCTTCAAAGGCGAGTTCAACACGGCGTTCGTTACGGATGATCGTGCGCATTTGCTCCTTTGATAAACCCAACGGCAAGGCATAGGGAGAAAGCCCGGCACGTTGGCGTATCTTTTCCACAGCACTGTACACGCTCGCATCCGGACCTGTGTGCTCGTTCTTTGCTTCGGCATACATCAATAAAATATCGGCATACCGGATAATGCACCAGGCAGGAACAAAGCCGTTATCCCGGTAAAAAGTAGTAGAAAATGAAGCATTGCTGCTGTCATTGGCACAAAACTTTTTGGCATAATAACCCGTCTGGGTTTGTACGGCCGAAACCGTTGTATTATTAGGTTTGTCTTTTCCGCCTTCAAAAATTTCAACGGGTCGTTGCAACCATTTGGCATTGTTATAAAACACGTTGCGCTCCAACCGGGGATCGCGGCCTGCGTATGGGTTGGCAGCATCGTAACCGGAAGTGGGGTCAGTGATCGGCTTGCCATTTTTCATCGGGAATGCATCCACAAATTCCTGTGTAGGGCTTATGCGGCCTTCACTTCTTCTACCCCCCGGGTTATAGCCAACCGGTGACATATAGTAAGCATACACATTGTCGACCCGGGAATCACTCATTTTAAAAAAAATGTGCTCTTTATTGGCCCGCTGCTGCAACAGCGTATAGGAATTGGCTTCCAGGTCAAAAATACCCAGGTCCATAAAGGCTTTGGCAGCATCCGCAGCAGCCTTCCATCGTTCGGCATTAAACGCAGGATATCCTGTATAAGGCAGATCGGGTGTAGCTGATGCATTGAATAACGGACTGGCCGCTAAAAGCAACACCTTGGTTTTTATGGCCAGTGCAACGCTTTTGCGCATACGCCCGAAATCAGGGTCTGTGGTCCTGTTTGCCAACGGCGCATCCGGGCGAAGGCTGTCCTTTACGATATCGATCTCCGATACGATATAATTCACACATTCCTCAAAACTATTGCGGCTTAACTGCAGCAGGCCCGCATCATTGGCATCATATACCTGATCGCCAACGAGCGGAACGCCACCATACCGCCTGATCAATTCATAATAGAAATACGCCCTTAAAACGCGTGCTTCATTGGGGAACCACACTTTGCGGGAAGAATCGGCCCAGGGCACTTGCTGATAATTGTTCAGAAAAACATTGGCTTCCCGAATGGCATTATAACAGTTGACCCAGTTATCATCAAACGCAGAGATCGGACTATATCCTCCTCGTATAACACCCCACATACCACTGCCATCTGCACTGGGTACCGCATCGTCCGACGCACATTCCAACGGAACCGTATACAAGCGGGAATAACCGGTGGGGATCCTTGAATAGATATAGGACAACCATTTGGAGGCCATATCACCGGTGGGATCGTTTACGTCGAATATAAAATCAATGGTATTGAGATCAAGTGGTTTTTCTTCAAAATCTTTTTTACAGGAAGTAGCTGCTATGATCACCAGCAACAACCCCAACATATGGTTCGTATATTTTTTCATACAATCGCATTAAAATTTAACGTTCACACCGAAGTTGAATACTTTCATAATGGGATAAGCGGCACCCCCGGCTTCGGGGTCCAGATCCTTACGAACCTTGTATATGTCTGCCCAGGTAAACAGGTTTAACCCATTGGAAAATACCCGCACAGAACGAAGACCGATCTTACGGCTTAGCTTATCCGGTACCGTGTAACCGATCTCCACATTTTTCAGGCGCATAAAGTCATTATCAAAGATCCAGAAGGAGGATACCTGCGAATTATTTGTATTGGTCCCCAACCAAAGACGCGGCTGGGTGGCAGTGGATGCGGTTGCTTCGGTAAACCGGCCGCGATTGTATTCATAGGCATTGTTGGCCCCGCTATTTCCAAAGCCGTTCATGAAATCACCCCTGAGTTCAGCCTGCCGGTTCATAGTGCCCTGCACCAACGCACTTACATCAAACCCTTTCACACTAAAACCAATGGTGGCGCCATAATAGATCGTTGGCTTTGCATTGCCAATGGGCGCCTGGTCGTTGGCATCAATGACACCATCACTGTTCCGGTCCTGGTACCGGATATCACCGGGCCGTAAAGAAGCTTTTGGTGCAGCAGGTAATACCGCCGTACCGGCATCATTGATCTCGTCATAATTTTTAAACAACCCGATTGCCGTATACCCGTATTGCAATCCTACCGGCTTGCCGGTTACGATCTGGTAGTCGTATTCCTTTGGCAATTCGGCATTGTATTCCACTTTAGATTGTACCAGGGAAAAATTCGTTGTAATGAAATAAGCAAAGCCTTTGCATTCATCATTCCAGGTGGCTGTAATATCAGTGCCCCAATAATTGAATCGCTGATAATTCTGCAACGGGTAAGTGGCGCCAAAGACCGCTGTTGTTAAAGTAGGTAAGGCCACCAGGTCGTAGTATTTGTTGTAGAAATAATCTGCGGTGATCGTCAACCGGTTCTTGAATAATCCCAGATCAATTCCAGCATTTAATTTTTTTGCTTTTTCGGGACCAAGATTGGTATTCGCAATGGTATTTTCACCGGTGCTGCGTTCCAATGAGGAACCTGGTCCATACCAGTAGGCAACGGCGTTACTCGTATTGGTGAGGTTGGTAAAATAAGTTTGGATGTATGAATAATAGCCGGCATTTACCTGCCCGGTCAATCCATAGTTGGCGCGCAGTTTCAACCTGCTGATGAATGGCACATTTTCTTTGATAAAATTTTCATTGTGCACATTCCAGCCAATGCCGCCGGCCCAATAGGTGGCCCAGCGTTTTGCCGGTGTTAACCAGTTATAACCGCCGTAGCTAACCGCACCTTCTGCCACATACCTGTCGTTGTAACTATAATTCAATTTGCCGGCAAAGGCGGTGTATTTCTCCGGCAGGTTGGTGGTACTGAATAACAGGCGGCTTTGCTGATTAGCAATGGCCATTACATCAATGGCATGTTTGCCGAATGTTCTGTTGTACCCGAGGGTACCTTCCAGGTACACAATGCGGCTCCGCTCCAGCGTTCCACCGGAGGTTGTTTGCTCCGAGGCCGTTCCGAATTTTGTATAGCTATTATTGGCATACTGATATACTTCAAAGTTCTTTGTCCTGTTCGTGATGTACCAGGCGGCATTATTGTTTGATGCCTTTGCTTTTATATACAGTCCTTTAGCCAGCACATCCAGCTGTTGGGTCACTTCGAGGTCCACGGCTATATCCCTTACATCCATGAACTGGTATCCTCTTGATACGGTCTGTCCATATATATTTACATTACCCCCGTAGGTATTGGTGCCGCCATAGCTGCCATCGGGATTATACACCGGATAAGCGTTTTGTGGCGTGTTCAACAACGCCGTCAATATACCGCCTACACCCCCACCCGGTTGATTGTACCGTTGAAACCGGCCAAACAAATTCAACTGAACAAAAGTGGTGGGCGTTACCTGCACGCCTACATTGGAACGGATCACGTAGCGGTCCAGTTGCGAATTCGTATTGTATTTGTTCTTGTCATCCGTTTTGAACAATCCCTTTTCACGCAGATTGTCCAGGTCAACAAAATACCGGAAACCCTTGCCGCTGCCCTGGATGTTGATATTGTACCGGCGCATATTGGCGCGTTTGTTTAGCACCGTCTTATACCAGTCCACATCGGGGTAGGCAGTGGGGTCTGTCTGGTTTTGGTAGGCATCGATCTGCGCCTGCGTATAAGTAGGCGTAACCGGCGTAAGGCCCACATCATTTTGCCTCGCTTCATTATACAACGTGGCATATTCCCAGGCCGCCAATGGCTTTGGTAAGGCGGTAGGCGTTTCATAACCTGATTGCGCGGTAAATGAAATACGTGGCTTTCCTACATCTCCTTTTTTTGTTTTGATGGAAATGATGCCGTAGGAAGAGCGTTGTCCGAACAGTACGGTACTCAGGGCATCTTTCAACACCGAAATGGATTCTACCTGTTCGGGATCGATCGATTGATACCCACGCTCCACGCCGTCGATCAGGATGATCTGCGCTCTGGCGCCCCGGATGTCATAGGCATTTCCGTACCCGTCGAGCCCCGGACCACCACCCGAGAAACGAATGTTCAAACCAGCTACACGACCCGGTAGAGCCTGTATGAACTGGGGACTGGGCGTGGTAACTAATTGCTGCGTGTAAACGGTGGAAATAGATTGAAGTGATCTGTCCTTTGGAATATTATTAAATAGTGCAGGAACAGAATCTGGTGCAGGAAACAGGACTATTTTGTCGGGCAGTCCGCGGATGGTGATGGTATCCTGGGACCGGGCAGCTACAAAACAGACCGTTAAGGCACAACAAAGCAGGCCTTTGAAGGCGGTTGGCAAGTCAAAAGTCATAAAGCGTTCGTTTTGGTAAAAGGACGGAGTGAAATTAGACGAAGAGAGGATAATCAATAAGGGGGG
>DASUVL010000146.1:0-2752 GCA_036379015.1 Niastella sp. | reverse complement strand
GCATACCTTTTATGTACAGCAGGGGAAAAATTATCAAAACGAAAAGCTGGCCCATGCTATGGCAGCAGTAAGAGAGATATTTGATATCAATTTGAAGAAAGCCAGTCCGGCCATTATAAAAAGCCTGTTGCACCAAAGCATTAGTACCCGCGAATGGATGGTAAAAGAAATATATGAATCACGCGCCAAGGACTATCGCAATCCTTTCCGCAAGATGGTATATGAAACTACCGAAGCCATGAACAAAGTAGTGGGCAAGCTGGAAGACAACAGCTTTATTAAGCAGGAACAAAAATCACTGGAAGACTATAAGAAAGATATCCATCAACTGGTTACCAAGCTGAAATTGGATAAGCCGAATTCTAAATTAAAAACAGCCTAAAAAGTTTCATAAGTCAAAGGAGTGAAAAATGTCAAATGGGTCAATTAATCTTTATGCAACCTTTAAACTCATTTGTCTCTTTTAACTCCTTTGACACATTTTCCAGTTTCGACTACTTTATAAATACGAACCGCAATACATTCGAAGGTCCTTTAGGTGTAAAAGCCTGAATGCTATAAACTCCTGCCGGCAATGATGGCATTTGTACCGGCAAATGGGTTACGCCCCGTTCAATGATCGTATTTATTAGTTTTACAACCATCCCGCTATTATCCACAATACATAATTTTGCCTGAGTTTTCTCAAAAGCCCGGCAGGTAAGTATCTGAGAATTGGAGAAGGTAACCGCCAATAATTGTAATGGACCTCTACTATTATTTATAACATTATTTCGGCTAACCGGCATAGTATCATCGCTCAACGCAAGCGGGCCGTCGACTGGAACACTACTGCTCAATACAAAAAGATCAGGAGCTACGCTCCAGGAAGCCACAGCATTACTCACTATTGATCCACGCGAACCGGCTGTACCTGTAAAAGCTGTATTACCGTAATTTACCCAAACGTTGTTATCGAGTCTGGCAACCCTTGCTGTTGCAAGATTGGTTCCCACGCCACTGTTGGGTCCATTAAATGATAATTCAATGGATGCGGAAGCCAAAGGGCTGGCATCCGCCTGGATCATCCAGTATCCAGTTTGCGAAATATGATTGATCCCGGAACCGTATGTATTACTAATCTGTTGTGGATTGCTGTTAAAAAACTCCACATTGAAATGGCCGTTAACATTTTTCAATGCCAGCCACCGCATGGTGCCTCCCTTTCCAACGGGGAATAGAAAATGAGAAGCAGCGGATAGCCCTTCTTTTCGAAGCGGGCCATCAATAAAGCTGTTGTTCAACAAACTGTCAACCACAATACCGCAGCCAGCAAGCAACCTCAATATATTAATGGCTGAAGTAGTGATTTTTCCACTTGCCAGGCTTAATTTATATGGCAATGACCAGGACGAGGTGAGCGTAGCACCGGCTGCATTATTCATTTTTATGGCGACACTATCCTTTATATTGCCTTTACAATCGATGTGCTGGTTGACGTTGCCGCTGAATACTATTTCAGGAAAAGACGTGCCTGTTTCACAAATTAAGCCCGTGGTGGATTGTACAAAGTGCCTTTTAATAACAGTTACCAGTGTACGGGCAGCGTTGCTCAGGTTTATGGTTCCTCCCTGCTGAATCAAATCACGCCCGATAAAAAGCGTGTCAGAAAAGTTTAGGCTAAGGGTTACTCCGGCTCCCGCATGCAGATCGCTTTTTACCGTAACTGTATTGGTGCCTGAAGCTGTATACGTAACTGTTCCATTCATAGCATTGGACAAAAATACCAGTTTTCCATAGGTACGACCGCTCAATGAAACGGTGCTGGAAGCTGAAGGTATATCAAACTCAAATATTCCTTCTTCAGTACCGGGTTCTTTTGATAAAACCGTTACAATTGCAGCATGACTGCTGGAACTGTTTTGGATATACCGGCCGCCATTATTAATTTTTATCGAATCTGCTATTTCAACCGGTAAACCGTGGTCAGTACCTGATGCATTTTTAAATATGCCGCCGGTTCCAATCACCATTCCATAAACAGCACCGGAAACTTTAAAAGCAGGAATGGCCATATTGGTAGCCGGGAGTATTACTTCAATATTATTGCCCGAAGCTGGTGTAATGGTTATTGATCTTATATGTACGACACTATTGCCTCCAGGCAAGGCAACGATGTAACCGCCGGTTATAAATGCATTATCTAATATCACATCATCTGTAATAGCAGGGAGTACATTACCGGTCCAGTTTTGGGCTGTCATCCATTGACCGTCTCCAGCCTCACCATCCCATCGGAGCTGACTAAACGAGGGAATATAAACAAGAAGGGCAAATAAAAACAGTGGCTGAAAAGTTCGCAGCAATTTTGTATTTCGCATAACAGTATAGTTTATGCTACTTTTGTAGAGCCCTGTAAATCGAAGGTAAATAATTAATTATTTCAACCAAATAAAAAATTACTTTTTTTTCGAATACCTGTCAGTGTAATATACAATGCTACATACATGAGTATAATTTTGTACTCGCTGCACAGTGCTAAAACATTATATGCGTTGCTACGCGAAAAGCCGGAAAGTTGTTTTGCTTTCCGGCTTTTCACGCAACCTGGCGGCTTTTTCCAGCGTTAAATATTATTTCTTCCTGAAGAATAACCTAACCGGTACGCCTGTAAAATTAAAATTCTGGCGTAATTGATTCTCGAGATAATTTTTATACGGTTGCTTTACATCATCGGGGAAATTACAGAAGAAAGCAAACGATGGAACCTGCG
>DASUVL010000145.1:0-11531 GCA_036379015.1 Niastella sp. | reverse complement strand
AGATCTTCACAGTGAGATCCCCGAAGTCAACGGCCATCGATCGCGGTATTGTACCAAAGGAAATTGCTGAGTTACCCTTGCCTACTATCGTAGCACGGCAATATGGCGAGGCCTGGACAAAACCTTTTGTAGCGGTGTTTGAACCGGCTTCTGCAACACAACCTACTTCTATTGCAGCTATTTCCTCATTTACACCGGACAAAGCACCTGCTGATTTTGCAGGTATTATGGTGACGGGCAAAAGCGGCAGTACCCAAACTATTTTTTCTACAGCGGCCAGTAATGCAACCATTACTTATAAAGAATATACTTTTCGCGGTACCTATGCCGTGATCAGCGAGTATAGTCATGAACTACAGTATTTGTTTTTGGGCAACGGCCGTACCATAACAAAAGGCGGCTTTGGGATAACAACTACAGCTGACAGTGCATCGGCAGTGCTATGTAAACAAAGTAACACCTGGTTTGTGACCGGTTCAAAACCGTTCACGATTACCCTGCCCCAGGAATTATTACAAGGGAAAACGATCATTAATCTGAAAGTTGCCGATAAAAATATATCCGTTACCGGAAAGAAAAAACTACTAAATGGTAAGTCCGTTCTGTCATTTGATCTGCCGGCCTTGCCTTATACAAAAATAACATGGTGAGTCACCTCCCCCAAAATCGATGCTTATGCCAGCCAATTTTATCAGTACCTTATTGTTAAAAAAATCGATCAGATCATACCCGCTGGGTATTTTATTGATGTTACTCCTGAACAGCCATGTATTTGCGCAAGATGGCTTACTAAACGATGATTTTTCTTCCGGCAATACATATAACTGGATGGCTTCTACAGCAGGCGCAACCAGTACGCTGGTAAATGGTCAGTTGGTAATAAAGATGGCATTGCAAACTTCAGGTAAGTACAGGGGCGATTTCAAAAAAGACGGCGGTGTTACCTTTCATGCCGGTAATTATCCCATCGTAGCCATCCGGTTTAAAAAGCCACCCGCCTGCAATTTCTTTTTCGATACCAACCTGGGATCATACAACAACACCAATAACAATGCTACCAAAATACCAATGGATACCGGGAATATCTATTACTGGGATCTTTCCACGGGTAAATTAGGAACAACCAGTCTGTCAACCACAGCACCCACAACATTGTCGCTGTTTCAGTTCAAATTAGCCGATGTGGTATTGACGCAGGCAGAACTGGCTGCAAACGATATATCTTTTGAAATAGATTGGATCAAAACATTCCAGTCAGTAACCGAATTGCGTTCATACGCAGGTATTGTTAATCCGCAAGCGTTTTCATTCACCGGTACATTCAGTCACCCGGGACTCTTGCACAATACTTCCGATCTGGCCCGGATAAAAGACCTGGTGACCAGGCAGGTGGCTCGACCTTACGAAAGCTATAAATTGTTACAGGCAAACAGCAAAGCATCGGCTACCTATACAAAGGGCGGTCCGTTTACCTATCTCACCCGCGATGTATCCTTGACTATAGACGGAGTAGGAGGTGGAACGGTAAAAGATCGCGTGGAAAGTGATTTCATGGCTGCTTATTACAATGCTTTAATGTGGAATATTACCGGTAATGTGGCGCATGCGCAAAAGTCTGTTGAGATCCTGGATGCCTATGCTGCAAAGACCATTGGTATTATCGGGGGTGATGCGGAGTTAAACGGCTTGTATGGTTTTATGCTGGCCAATGCTGCAGAGCTTATGCGGTATACGTATACTGGCTGGGCACCCGACAAAGTGCAGCAATGCCAAACCATGCTGAAATCGGTTTTCTATCCAACACTGCAAAACTTCAGACCATGTGCGCATGGGAACTGGGATATTATATGTATGAAAGCCATGATGGCCATCGCCATCTTTAGTGATGATATTCCCACGTTCAATAAAGTGGTGAATTACTTTTATTATGGTGAAGGGAATGGTAGTATCGATAACTATGTATTAACCGATGCGGGGCAGTTACAGGAAAGTAATCGTGATCAACCGCATACCATGCTGGCTATTGGGTCATTGGCCGAATTGTCGGAAATGGCGTTAAAACATGGTGTTGATCTGTACACGGCATCAAACAATGCGATCCTGCGGGGCTTTGAGTATACGTCGAAATATAACCTGGGTTATACTGTTCCTTTTCAAACAAGCTATGAGTTTTGTGAAAAGAATTACCAGGATTATACACCCGAAGCAATTTCTGCCAATGGCAGAGGGAACTTCAGGGCTGTATTTGAAATAGCCTATAATCATTATGCTTACCGGAAGGGATTGCAAATGCCCCATACGCTGGAAGTGTTGGCGGCTATGGGCCCCGAAGGCGCTCCTTTTGGGGCTGATAATCCCGGTTATGGTTCCCTGTTCTTTTATCTGAGCGATTCGGCCAATCATCGTTTTGATACCACCGGAAATTATTTAAAAGGTTTGGTGAACGACCATTTTACAGAAGGTACCGATAACTGGACGGCAGTTACCAGCGGTGCAACGGCAGTAAATGATAATGGTCAATTGCTGGTTAGTACAAGTGTTCAGACAAATGGCACAAGGCGTGGCGATATTCGTAAGAACGGCGGCATGAGCCTGTTCCCAAAGAACTATCCCATTATTGCCATCAAAATGAAGAAACCCGCCGGCTGCAACTTTACGTTTGATACCAATTTGGGTTCGTATGGTAATGGCAGTAATAAATTCACGGGTAAGGTGGGTGAGGATATTTATTATTATGACCTCTCTAAAACAGGATTCGGTTCCGGAGCAGTGCTTTTATCAAATTCATTTCCTACTACATTAACTACTTTTCAATTTAAGGTAGCCGATATTACAACGGGCGAAACCAGCTATACAATAGATTGGGTGCGAACAGTAAAAAGTGTAAACGAATTGCTGGCCCTTGATCCCAATACAGGGGTTATAAACGACAACTTTACCAATAGCGCCGATGGATGGGTCGCTGCAACTACCGGTGCTACAGCTGTTGCCGATAGCGGTCAATTAAAAATAACACCAGCCCTACAATCGAATGGAAAATATCGTGGCGATATTCGAAAAAGCGCAGGCGCTACCTTGTATCCAGGTAACTATCCCATTATAGCTATCAAATTTAAAAAGCCGCAGGTGTGCAATGTTATTTTTGATACCAACCTGGGCTCTTATGGCAATGGCAATAATAAATTTACCGGCAAAGTAGGTGCTGATGTGTATTACTACGATCTAACCAAAACGGGTTTCGGTGCATCCGCAACGATCCTTACTACTCCCACCGCGCTAACCACTTTTCAATTCAAAATTGCAGATATTGCTTCCGGTGAATCCAGTTATGCGATTGATTGGGTAAAAACAGTAAAAACGGTGCAGGACCTTGAAAAGCTGGTTCCACACAAAGCGCAAACCATTCAATTTAATACAATACCGAACAAGCTGTTGGGTGATGCTGATTTTGAAGCAGGCGCTACGGCTACTTCCGGCTTGCCTGTTTCTTACACCAGTTCAGATACCAATGTGGCAGCTTTTGTCAATGGAATGATCCAAATTCGTAAAGCAGGTACTGTTGCTTTCACGGCTACGCAGCCGGGTGATAGTGTGTTTATGCCCGCCGAACCGGTTACGCAAACTGTTACAGTGTTTCCGTTACACCTGGGCGTACAATACAAAGACGGTGATTATGCACAAACCGGTAATAACAGTATTAAACCCTGGTTAAAGCTGGTAAATGAAGATTCCATGTCCGTTGCCTATAATGAAATTACCATCCGGTATTGGTTAACGGCTGAGAATTATGCAGGCATTAATACCTGGATCGATTATGCGCAACTGGGCGCCGGTAAAATAAAAATGAAATATGTTCTTTTGTCGCAACCCCACGACAGTGCATTGGGGTATGTTGAGTACAGCTTTGAGCCAACGGCGGGTACATTGGCGGCAAGTGGCAGCTCAGGGGAGATACAAACAAGGCTCGCCAATCAAAACTGGACCAACTTCAATGAAGCCAACGATTATTCGTATCGGAATAGTTCCATGTATGCGCTTAATGATCATATAACAGTTTATAGAAACAGGGTATTGGTTGCTGGCGTTGAACCGGCTGTTGTACCGGTTATTACAAAAGTGAAAGTATCAACCGAAAATCGCAATCACAATACGGGCTCAAATAGTATTAGCACCTATCTTGCAATTTCCAATGAAGGTAATGTGCCGCTGGCTTATGATGATCTGTCGGTACGTTATTGGTTAACCAAAGATGGCACTGCTTCGTTAAATTATTGGGTTGATTACGCTTTGTTAGGTACTTCCAATATTACCGGGCAATTTGTTGCCGTTACACCGGCCGTTACCACAGCCGATACCTATTTTGAATTAAAAGTAAACCCCACTATTGGGATGTTGTACCCGTTAAGCAATACCGGTAATATACAATACCGCATTGCGAAAAATAACTGGTCGGCATTTAACGAAACAAACGACCATTCCTGGTTAGTGGCAGCACCGATGGCAGAAAATAAGCACGTTACCGTATATTACAAAGGACAATTGATATACGGAGTAGAACCGGCAGGGATTAATGATAGTACTGCCCGCGCTGGTGTTGCTATTGCAGACAGGATCGTTCGGGAAACAATGGACAATAAAATAATGCTTTATCCCAACCCCGTTACAGGAAACCGGTTCTTTATAAAAACCAATAATGAATTGTCTGACAAAGCGGTGCAGGTAAAAGTGTACAATATGTACGGTACCATTGTTTTGCACAAAGTGATTTCACAAAGCCGGGGAGGTGTGTTGGAGATCAGGTTAGATAAAGTACTGGCTACAGGCGTGTATATGGTTCAGCTGAATGACCGGCAGGCGGTGAAGCTGGTGATAGAGAAATAAATAATAATAAATATTTAGATGAAGAAACTCGGTTTCCCTATTGCTATTGTTGTTGCCTTTGTTGCCGGATGCAACTCCGGTACCCCGGATGTAAACAAGGACCTGGATTATTGTATAGCGCAGGCCGGTAAAACGATAGCCTCGCTACCTGCAGATTCCGCCCGCATTCCCCGCAGTATTGCCAATGGCAAAACGGAGTGGCGGTTTGTTAACTATCGTGACTGGACATGCGGGTTCTGGCCGGGCATCTTGTGGTATGCCTATGAATACACCCATGATGATCAATGGAAACAACAGGCGCAAGGGTATTCCCATGCTTTATTCCCGCTGGTTGATTCTGCGGCTATTGACCACGATCTGGGTTTTCAGGTTCTTACAAGCATTGGTAATGGGTACCGGTTAACGCAGGACACATTATGTCGTGCTGTTTTGCTAAGAGCCGCCGATACGCTGGCAAAATTGTTCAATCCAAAAGTAGGTACCATTTTATCGTGGCCCAGGGAAGTGCCGGGTGTTGATTGGCCCTTGCGGCACAACACCATTATGGATAATATGATCAACCTGGAGTTGTTGTTCTGGGCTGCGAAAAATGGCGGCAATGCAGCGTTGTACAATATCGCGGTGAAACATGCAGAGACAACCATGCAAAATCATTTCCGGCCTAATTACACCTCGTATCATGTAGTAGTGTATGATACCGCAACCGGTAAAAAAATAAAAGGCATCACACACCAGGGGTACAGCGATAGCAGTATGTGGGCGCGTGGACAAAGCTGGGCTATTTATGGTTTTACCATGGTGTACCGCGAAACAAAAGACCCACGTTTCCTTGATTTTGCACAAAAGGTAACAGATGTATATTTAAAAGATCTGCCGGCTGATCTGATTCCCTATTGGGATTTTTATGCACCGGATATTCCAAATGCACCTAAAGACGCTTCGGCTGCCGCGGTAACGGCTTCCGCTTTGTTGGAATTAAGCACCTTTGTGCCGGATAGCGCAAAAGCGGCTGCGTACCGGAAAAAAGGAGAACAAATGTTGCAATCGCTATCAACGGAGAAATACCAAAGCCGTAATATTAACAATGCCTTTTTGTTACATAGTACTGGTCACAAACCAAATGGCGGCGAAATAGACGCCTCGATCATTTATGCCGATTATTATTACCTGGAAGCGCTGTTGCGGTTAAAAAAATTAGCGGAAGGAAAAAATATATATGACAAACTGTAATCGTATAATGAAAAGAATGGTGGCCGTAGTGGCTTCGTTACTGGTGCTGTCAAATGTTGTTGGTCAGCGTATGATCGATTCAACAAAAGCGGTGATCACTTCGCCGGATAAAAATTATGTAGTCTCCTTTTACCAGAAGCAAAACGCCGATGGAACCAGGACTATGTACTATACGCTGAACTTTAAACAACAGACGGTCATTGCTGAGTCTGAGCTGGATATTCAGTTAGATAATAACCTGTCTGAAAGAGCTATGGCCCTGAAAGTTGACAAGCATGCGAAGTGGTGCGAGAATTTACAGGTAAAAGCCATCCGGTACACGTCAAAAGATACTACCTGGAAACCATTGTATGGTGAACGTAGCGTAATAAAAGATAATTACAATGGTGTAGCCATCGAAATGGTAAAAGATGATAATCCCATTTACTGGATGCATGTGGAGATCAGGGTTTACAATGAAGGTGCGGCTATCCGCTACTTCTTTCCGGAGAATGTAAAGGGAACGTATTATCGGGTGGTGGCAGAAAACACCAGCTTCAGTTTGCCGGCAGGTACAAAAGCCTGGCATGCATCCTGGGCGCAGGCGCCGTATTCATTGCTGCCGTTACAAAACTGGCCCGATGAAAGCGAAAGACCATTGACCTTGCAATTGCCCAATGGCTGGTATGCTTGTTTGGCCGAAGCGCAGATGGTTGATTACGCCCGTACAAAATTTAAATTGAGCAAGGAAAAACCAAATACGGTAGTTACGTCCATGTACACAGCAGCTGACCTGATATCGCCCGTTGGAACGCCATGGCGGGTGATGATGGTCGCTGAAAGACCGGGTGACCTGATCACGAACAACGACCTGCTGCTTAACCTCAATGCACCTTCAAAAATAAATGATGTCAGTTGGATACAACCTGGCAAGATCATGCGGGTAATGACGCAAACCACCAAAGATGCATTTGAGAATATTGACTTTGCGGCAAAGCATGGCCTGCAATATATTCTGTTCGACTGGAAATGGTATGGTCCGGCGTTTACATTTACTTCTGATGCTACCAAAGTTGCGATCCCTGATTTTGATCTACCCGCCATCATTCAATATGGGAAAAATAAAGGCATTGGCGTTTGGTTGTATTGCAACCTGCAGGGGTTGTATGCACAATCCGATTCCATGTTCCGCGTGTATCATGACTGGGGTGTAAAAGGCGTGAAGTTCGGATTTGTACAGGCCGGTTCTCATCGCTGGACAACCTGGCTGGAAGAAATGTTTAAGAAATGTGCCGAGAACAAGATCATGGTAAACGTGCATGACGACTGGCGACCCACCGGCGAGCAAAGAACATGGCCCAACCTGATGACGGCCGAAGGCATTCGCGGTAATGAAGAAATGCCCGATGCTACACACAATACGGTGTTGCCATTTACCCGCTATATCGCCGGCGCGGCAGATTACACCATTTGTTATTATGACAAGCGTATCAAAACAACGCATGCACATCAACTGGCATTGGCTGCCATTTATTACAGTCCTATTCAAACATTATACTGGTACGATAAACCCGCTTACAGCAATGATGAACCGGAGTTGGAGTTTTGGGATAAGATACCTGTATCCTGGGATGAAACAAAAGTGTTGCAGGGAAAACCGGGTGAGTATGTAACTATTGCCAGAAGAAAAGGGGATGATTGGTTTATTGGCACCATTACAAACAATGATGCCAGAACGATAAAACTGGCTTTTGACTTTTTGCCGAAAGGGAAAAAGTATAACGCCACTATTTACAGCGATGACGATGCCGCACCAACAAAAACAAAAGTGGGGTTGCAGAAAAAAGTGATCACCGCATCGACCGTACTGGACATTACATTAAAACCTTCCGGGGGACAAGCGATCCGGTTGACACCCGTAAAAAGAAATGAAAAATGAAAAATTAAAAATAAGAAATGAGAAAGTGAAAGACAGAATGTAGAATATTTAATGTCGAATGGAGAAGTCAGAAAACAAAATAAGAAAATAAATAAATATAATGGATAAGCGTAATGCGCCGGCTGCTCTGGCGCTCGGAATTGATATTGGAGGATCACATATTACAGCGGGTATTGTAGATATAGCTCAGAAAAAGATACTCGAAGGATCGGAGGTGCGTCAAATGGTGAACCGGCATGCACCGGCCAGTGAAATTTTAGGGATCTGGGCCGATACCATCAACGACCGGTTGAGCTATTGTCAGCGCCAGGCGACTACCATTGGCTTTGCGATGCCAGGCCCCTTTGATTATCCAAACGGCATCTGCCTCATAAAAGGATTTGATAAATATGAAGCCCTGTATGGAATGAATATCAGGAACGAGCTGTCGGCCCGCACCGGCGTTCCTGCTGAAAATATTAGCTTCAGGAACGATGCCGATGCGTTCCTGGAAGGGGAGTTGTTTGGCGGGGCAGGGCAGGGGTATCGCAAGGCGCTTGGGTTAACCCTGGGCACCGGATTGGGTTCCTGTTTATATGTAGATGGAGAAATTACCAATGCCGGCATAAATGTGTTACCTTTTAAGCATGAAATTGCCGAAGAGTACCTGAGTACCCGGTGGTTTGTAAAGGCCTGGCAAAAACAAACCGGCAAACAGATCAGTGGGGTTAAAGAGCTGGCCGGTTTGTATTACGACAATGACTTGGCCAGGTTGGTTTTTGATGAATTTAGTGTAAACTTTGGAGAGGTGTTAAGCCATTGCCTGCGCACCTTCGACGTGGAAGTGATCATCATTGGTGGTAATATTTCAAATGCGTATCCGCTGTTTATTGACCAGGTTCAAAAACATTTACCGGCTAACATAAATGGCCCGGTTATCAAACAAGCTGTATTAGGTGAACAGGCCGCCCTGTTAGGAGCCGCCATACATTATAAAAGTAAAGCAGTTACAGAAGTATATTAACCCACTAAATTATTAAAACTAACGATATGCAAGTTTCAGTCGATACGAGGGCTACTGCACAAAATGGCGCTACCTCTTCGTCAGCCAATTTGTTAGGTATTTCAATGATTGCAGCCCTTGCCGGTTTTATTTTCGGTTTTGATACCGTTGTAATTTCCGGCGCTAATTTACCTATAAAAGAACTATGGCATACTACTCCCTGGTTTCATGGTTTCTTTATTATGTCTATGGCATTATGGGGAACAGTGGTGGGCGCCATCTTTGGTGGGTTGCCTACGCAAAAATATGGCCGTAAGAAAGTGTTGTTATGGATTGGCATTTTTTTCAGTGTATCGGCAATAGGTTCTGCACTGGCAGGTGATCCCTATACATTTTCTTTTTTCCGGTTTATCGGTGGATTGGGTATTGGTGTGTCGTCGGTTGCGGCGCCCACATATGTTTCCGAGATCTCTACACCTTCAACAAGAGGCCGGTTGGTAGCCATGTATCAGTTTAATATTGTATTTGGTATCCTGGTCGCTTTTTTGTCCAACTATTTTTTACAGGGTGTAGGCGGTGTCAACGACTGGCGTTGGATGTTGGGTGTTATGGCCATTCCTTCATTGATCTATACCTTCATGGTATTTGGTATTCCTGAAAGCCCACGTTGGCTGGTTTCTGTGAAAAAAGATGATGCAACAGCCAAAAAAGTAATGGAACGCTTAGGCATGAACAATATTGATGAAGAAATTAAATTGATCAATGCCAGTGCGCAACACGAGGCCCATGCGGGGCACGAAAGCAAAAGCTTTTTCAGCTCAAAATATAAAACGATCATATGGCTGGCATTTTTAGTTGCCTTCTTCAACCAGTGGTCGGGCATTAATTTCATTTTATATTATGCGCCGGAGATATTGGGCCGGGCGGGATTGGCGGCAAAGGAATCTTTGTTCAACTCCATTGCCATCGGTGGCACCAACCTGGTTTTCACATTTGCCGGGTTGTTCCTGATTGATAGGTTGGGAAGAAGAACATTGCTGATCATTGGGTCGTTTGGATATATCATAAGTCTTGCCATGGTTGCCTGGTGTTTTTATGCACAGTCCAGCCCCGGTTTGCTGATGATATTTTTGTTATTATTTATCGCGGCTCATGCCATTGGGCAGGGGGCTGTGATCTGGGTTTTTATCTCTGAAATATTTCCCAACAAAGTGCGGGCAATGGGCCAATCGTTTGGCGCCAGTATACATTGGGTATTTGCGGCGCTCATCACGTTGATAACACCTGTTTTTTTAGACGATCAAAATGGTATCTTTAAAGATAATCCATGGCCCATCTTTGCCTTTTTTGCGTTTATGATGGCCTTGCAATTAATATGGGTATTAACCAGAGTGCCGGAAACCAAGGGCGTGTCGTTGGAAGAGTTGGAGAAGAAGTTGGTGAAGGAATAAGGGAATGTTGAATATTAAATGTTCAATGTTAAATGTTGAAGTGAAGGAAATGAAGAATGAAAAATGAGAAATGAAAAAGTAAATACAATGCAGAATGCAAAACTGTATTTGCTTTCGGCTTTCCATTAGCACATCAGCACATTATCACATTAGCTTCATAGTTCATGTTTAGATATATCATAACGGTATTATTGGTATGGTTTACTTACTGCCCCATGTCAGCGCAGGTGTGGCAATGGTCAGTACCGGTGAAAGGCGCCCGGAATCCCGCATCCCGTGCGTTTTTGTGGATACCGCCTGATTGCAAACTGGTGCGGGCGGTAGTGCTGGCGCAAAACAATATGGAAGAACAATCTATTGTTGAGCATCCCGTGTTCAGGGAGGAAATGAGTAAGCTGTCTTTTGCTATTATTTGGGTGTCGCCTTCATTCGACCATTTATTCCGGTTTACCGAAGGTGCGGGTGATATGTTCAATGCCATGATGAAAGACCTCACGAATGAATCAGGATATACTGAATTAACCTATGCACCGGTTGCCGGCATCGGGCATTCCGCTGCAGCCAGCTGGCCGTATTATTTTGCTGCCTGGAATCCGCATCGAACCTTGTGTGCGATCTCTGTAAGCGGACAATGGCCTTATTTTCGTCAACCGGCATTTGCGCCTGATATCTGGCGAAAGGATCAGCACATAGATTATATTCCCTGCCTCGAAACCATGGGCGAATATGAAGCCGCGGCTACCTGGTCTGCGGAAGGCTTAAAAGAACGGCAGGAACATCCATTGCTACCATTGAGTATGCTGGCTTGTCCGGCTGAAGGACATTTTGCAACAACAGTAAAAAAGATAAAATACATAGCGCTTTATTTGAAGAAAGCAGCGCAGTACCGCCTTCCGAAAGCATTGCCCGAGCAGGAATCGACTACGCTGTTGCCGGTTGATCCTACCAAAACAGGTTGGTTAATGGAAAAATGGCGGTTGAACCAATTGCCTGCAGTACCGCCTGCACCTGTGAAAAAATATACCGGTGATGTAACGCAGGCTTTCTGGTTTTTTGATGAAGAAATGAT
>DASUVL010000144.1:0-2307 GCA_036379015.1 Niastella sp. | reverse complement strand
CGGCCCGCAGGAATTACGCCCAGAAGCTGTACGTGTAATCAAGAAGAGTGGTAAATGGACACCTGCCGTACAAAACGGACGTCAGGTAAAATCGTACAAAAAGCAACCGATCGTATTCCGCCTCGAATCTGAAGGATAAGGTCTAAACCTAGTTTAGTAAGATATTGCAAGTCCTCTCCATAACGGAGAGGACTTTTTTGTTTTATGGAAAGTATAAAAGATTACATCTTAATATAAAGTGTAGTTATGAAACCAACTGCCGTACTCGTTGCCGTTATGTTGCTACCGGGGGGAATATTATCTGTTGGCTGTTCATATAATACGGAGAAGAAGGCAGGAACCGCTACGATTGTGAATGAGCCTATATTACCGGAAGCTTCATTGAAGGAAGAAAAAGCAGCGCCATTGCCAAAGCCAGATCAAAAAGAAGTTACTTCACAAAAAGCAGTCAAATTAAAACCGGTAAAACGGCTCACTGGTACAATTGAAGGTAAGAGAGAAACTACCCAATTTGATGTATTACCAACATTGCCAGCGGAAGATGACAGCGATAGTATAATTATGACTAAAGTAGAGATTGAAGCCGAATATCCCGGCGGAGCTGCAGCATGGCAGCGCTTTTTAAACAGGAACCTGCGCTATCCACAGGAAGCAATTGACAATGATGAATTATCAGGGAGTATATTGGTGCAGTTTGTAGTAGATGAAGAAGGTAATGTAAGTAATGTAGAAAAAGTAAGCGGTCCGGAGGCATTGGGTGCAGAAGCCGTTCGGGTGATTAAGAAAAGCGGTAAATGGACTCCGGCAGTGCAAGGTGGACGTTATGTAAGATCGCTTAAAAAGCAGCCGTTCATGATTTGCTTTAGATAGTAGAATAAAGTAGTTGCGTATACATTTTATTGAACCCTTTCTGTTGCAGAAGGGGTTTTGTTTTTAATTGGCTATGTAAACAAATATATACTCAGGGAATATGGAAACTATTAGTGTATGCATCTTAGATATAAATAATAGCCATGGAAATATCAACCATTCTAACCGCAGACATACTCGATATTTTATTCGATGGTCGTAACAAAGAATACGGCGCGTATGATCTGCGACGCACGTACAAGCGGCGATTAACATTGTCCATAACTGTTATGTTGTCGGTGATTTGTTTGTTGTTTATCGGCTTTGCCTTTGCGGGTAAAAAAAAGGAAATAGATCCGTTATTCATTAAGGATCATGAATTAATTGCGGTAACAATACCGGAACCTGTAGAACCGCTACCACCGCCTCCGCCACAAAAAATAACGCCCCCACCGCCTCAGGTTCAAACGATACGGGTTACTCCGCCAGTGATTGTACCAGATGACCAGGTACAGCCTGATGATAAGCCTCCAGTGAACGCTGACCTGGATAACGTAAAAATCGGTAACATAACCCAGGATGGAAAATTAGATGATGGAACTGTTATTGCTCCCCCCGGCGATGGAGATGGAAAGGTAATAGAGTTGCCTAAAAAAGAAGAAGAGGACTGGAACAAAACATTTACCAAGGTAGAAATGGAATCGGAGTATCCCGGCGGACCTCGTGCCTGGCAGCGTTTTCTGAGAGATAATTTGCGTTTTCCTGATGAAGCTGCTGACGCTGGTGTAGAAGGATTTGTAGTTGTGCAGTTCATTGTTGACGTAGAAGGAAATGTAAGCGATGTAGTAGCAGTGAGCGGTCCGCAGGAATTACGGGCAGAAGCCATTCGGGTAATTAAGAGAAGCGGCAAATGGACACCCGCCATTCAAAATGGCCACAAAGTAAAATCGTACAAGAAACAGCCATTGGGATTTAAATTGGGAACAGAATGAACAATTTGCTAATGTGCTGATTAGCCAATTTGCTAATGAAAACAAAATGCAAATAATGAATACAGTGGGCAATGAATTTGATGTGATGCACTATTTTTCATAATAATGATTGTTGTTAGTTGACGTTGTTATACCGTATCATGGTTGAAAACTGTGATGCGGTTTTTTAATTAGGGCATTGCGCACGTTGATCGTGTGCTTGTATGCATTATTGTATTTGTCTTTGAATTTCATTAGCATATTATCACATTAGCAAATCAGCACATTTGCATGTTGTAAAAATGAAGACTCATTTAATGACAAAAGTTTGTGGATTTTTTTAGTATATGCGTCTTAGTAATAAATCATAGGTATGGAAATTTCAACCATTCTAACCGCAGACATACTCGACATTTTATTCGATGGACGTAACAAAGAATATGGCGCGTATGATCTGCGACGCACATACCGCCGGCGATTGATGCTG
>DASUVL010000143.1:0-6315 GCA_036379015.1 Niastella sp. | reverse complement strand
TTGGTACCAATTTCACGTCGAATAACCAGCTCTTCATCAACATCGAGGTCCTGTTCACGTAAAAAGGCTTTCACTGCTTTCTTCTCAGCAATTACAAATATTCCTTCTACATAACATTTCTTATCGCGGCTCTGCAACACAGCCATATCAACCCGGTCGCCTAATATCAGCGACAGGGCGCCCATTAAAATAGATTTACCCGCACCGGTCTCACCGGTAATAATATTCAGCTTTGGCGAGAAGTCGATCTCTATCTCGTCAATAATAGCGTAGTTCTGTATGAAAAGTTTTTTAAGCACAGTACAATTTTGAGCTTAACAAATATAATATCGAATCTTGAATGTAGAATATTGAATACCGAAGTAGTTATCCCCTGCCCTGCTGAACGCTAAACGCTTAATGCCTAACGCAAAACACATATTACCGGTATCCTTATTCAACACTTTACCTTGGTAACCCATCAACTTGTTAACATTCCAACTTTCTTATTTCTCATTTTTAATTTTTCATTATTCATTCTTGCAACGGGCGATCCCGGCTTTCGCCCTTTGATCGAGTGAATTTTTAAAATCATGGTCTTTCATATTCAGGCAACGCTGAAACCATGTTATCGCCGTTTGTTTATCGCCCCGTTGCTCATAAATAAAACCGGTTTGCAAGGCAGCCCGGGCGGCAAAATGTTCTTTACGCTGTTCGCCCAGGTCAATAGCCTGTTTATAAAATACAATGGCCACGCTATCATTCCCCATATCATCGTACAATCGCGCAGCCCGGTAAGCGAACTCCAGTTTGTCTTCAGGCAATGAAAAATGATCGGTGTTTTTACCATGCAATAGCGCAAGGGCCTGCCGGTAATACCCCCCATCGTTTAACAACCGGGCCTGCAGCAACAATTTATTTGGCCATTTATCGGTGAGTGCTTCTTTTTGCGCCTGCTTATCGGCTTCCGTATCGGTGCTGCCGCTTTGTAATATCTTTTGCCGGTAGGCTTTGGCTTTAGCTTCATTACCCTGCAGGTAATAATGCCAACTCAGTTTCTGCAACACATCTTTCACATAGAATTTTCCTTTAAAAGTAGCCAGAAAATGTTCCAGGTATTGGGCAGCTCCGGCATCCAGATGATGTATTTTGGCATAACCCATTTCCATATCCCATACCGGCAAAGCCAGGTAACCGGCATTGGTATTTCTATCTAATATAATTTGCTCGGCTATTTCAGCCTGCTGGTTATTGAGATGCAAATTGGTTGCGAGATAAGCAAATAAATGATGGTTTACCACATCCAGTTGCTGCTGGTCGATAAACTGAAATACCCCTGGCCTGTCGTTTTGGATATAAAACTTCAAATAACAGTAATAGAACACGGCTTCATCATGAAACAAAACCGACCATTCATCGGCCCCTTGCAGAAAAGTGTTCACCCGGGCCATCCCTTTTGTAATACTGCCGTTAATGCCCAACAGATTACTTAGCCATTTATAGCCATCGGGAATGGTACCTGCCGCCACCTGCATAGCACCCGCATATAATGCATTAGGTGTAAACTGGGGAAATGCTTGCTGGTTGTTCTTTATTTGTAAAAACGAACGGCGGAACTCCCATCCCGCATCCCAGTTATTACCAAACTTAACTCTGATAGCAGCCCATTGAAAATGGATCACCGAACGGGTAAATAACAGGAAAGGAGAATTTTCAGGCCCCTGGTTTAACAGGGCAAGCCGGGTTTCGCGATTAGGCAATCGCTTTTTATATTCAGCCGGGTCTTCATTAAAGAACAGCGTAAAAAAATCAATATAATTTTCCAGGAAATATGGGATGAGGTTATTGGGATGCTGGGCTTTTTCGGCATTCAGCAATTGCTGGCCGCTGGTTAATTTTAACTGCACAATATCATGATACGCCTGCCGGCACCGGTCGTTAAAATCAAATACTTTCTGTGCCCTTGCAGGTACATATAATAAAGCCAATAATAAAACTGCCAAAAGCCGGTTCATTGCTGCAATATACTATATCCAGCATAGGTATGCTATACTTTGGGAAAGGCATTCGAAGGTAGCTGGGGCAAGTACCCGTGTCGCAGTTTGAAATGAAAACCCAGGCTTCCTTTTCCCGCAGATTCGAAATTCAGGACCATGACACGGGTGAAAATAAAAAAGGCCCTCGTGTATTGCGGGGACCTTTTCCAATATGCTGAATTATTTAGATCATTTTACCTCAATGGTATCAAACAGATCGCGATCAACTAATATGCGGCCGCAGTTTTCGCAAACGATGATCTTTTTACGCTGACGGATCTCACTTTGACGTTGAGGAGGAATAGCATTAAAGCAACCACCACAAGCATCACGTTCAACCGCCACTACACCTAAACCGTTACGGTAGTTCTTGCGAATGCGATCGTATGAATGTAACAGGCGATCTTCTACTTTCTCACGGGCTTCAGAAGCCTGTTTATTGAAATGTTTTTCTTCTTTTTCAGTAGTACCGATGATCTTTTCCAGCTCACCTTTCTTTGTATTTAAAACACTTTCTTTAGTAGCAATATTCTTTTTGGCTTTATCCAGTACCACCACTTTCTCAGCAATTTCTTCATTCGCATCGCGAATGTGTTTTTCGGCCAGCTTTATTTCAAGCTGCTGCATCTCAATTTCTTTATTGATGGCCTCAAACTCGCGGCTGTTCTTTACATTCTCACTTTGCTTTTCGTATTTTTTGATCAGCGCTTCCGCTTCCTTAATGATATTCTTCTTCTGATTAATAAACTCCTGAATGCCGTTGATCTCTTCTTCAATACGCACCTGACGGGAGTGCAAACCCTGAATTTCATCTTCCAGGTCGCTCACTTCCATTGGTAACTCTCCTTTCAGGATCTGAATCTCATCGATCTTCGATTCAATCTTCTGCAATGCAATCAGTGCGCTTAACTTTTCTTCTACAGAATAATCTTTAACGTTAGCCATAAAGAAATTTATAGTTTGTTGTTTATGGTATGAAGTTGGTCCCCGGCTTCCATTCCCTGATGTATCTTTTGTTGCGTCGCACACTTAAACGTTCGTATCGCTACTCAACAAGATCACACAAAATAATGCACCGGATTGGTTTTTAAAGCCGTTTTAAGGACGGCAAAGGTAGGGAATTTTTCCTGCAAAACCCCAGCCAGTAAATCTATGGTAAATTGCTCACTTTCAAAATGGCCAATGTCTGCTATTATCAGCCGGCCATTGGCGTCAAAAAACTCATGGTATTTCATATCGCCGGTAATATAGATATCAGCGTTGACGGCTAATGCTTTGGAAACCAGGAAACTACCTGCGCCGCCGCATAAAGCCACTTTTTTAACCGGCTTGCCTAACAAGGCGGTATGGCGCACCAGCGGCAGGTCAAATGCCTGTTTTAACTGTTTTAAAAATGCGATAGCAGGTACGGCATCCGGCAAATCGCCTACCAGTCCCGCCCCAATGCCAGGATGGGTATTTGCCAGGTCCACAATATCATAGGCCACTTCTTCGTAAGGATGGGCGGTGCGCAAAGCCCTGATCATAACCCCTTGCAGATAGGCCGGAAAGATGACCTCTATTTTAAGTTCCTGCTCGTAATGCCGTTCACCGGCTTTACCAACAAAGGGGTTGGTACCTTCTTCTCCTTTAAAAGTACCCGTGCCTTCTACCCCAAAACTGCATTCATTATAATTACCTATGTATCCGCCACCCGCTTCAAACAAGGCTGTCCTAACCTGTTCCGACTGGGCAATGGGTACAAAAGTGAACAATTTCTTTAGGGTAGCTTCTTTGGGCGCCAGAATCTTCCGGTTCACCAGTCCCAGTTTATCGGCCATCATACCATTAACACCGGATATTATATTATCCAGGTTGGTATGAATAGCATAAATCGCTATATCATTTTTTATAGCTGTTATTATGGTCTTTTCTACATAATTCCTGCCGGTGATCTTCTTTAACCCGCCAAAAATGATGGGGTGATGTGCTACTACCAGGTTGCAGCCGCGTTGTATGGCTTCGTTGATCACTTCTTCCGTGGCATCCAGGGTGCAAAGGGCGCCGGTGCAGGGCCAGCCAGCGTTGCCGGTCAGTAACCCGGCATTATCATAATTTTCCTGCAACGAAGGCGGGGCAATAGACTCGAGCAAGGCAATGATATCAGCAATTTTCATCTGAATATATTTATTATGTTCTGGCCAGATGCGTGCTGCGCCTTCGCGAAGCTTCGGCGAAGCAAGGCCCGCCTGACCGGACGGGCAGGGACCTTACCTTGATTGGAGCCAAAGATAGTTGATAGCGACACAATTAAACCGTGGGAGCGGTAACCGGTTGTACCGGGTGTTAACAAAAAAATCTCCTGCCATCAAGGCATATTAATTGCAGGTATTGTTACCTTAAATGAATTATTGACATCAACTACCACTAACTATGCGCGGAACTTGGATAATCTTATTGATCATGGTCGTTGCCGGTACCGGCATGTACTTTTGGTTTACCCGTAAACCCAAGCCGGCCAACAGCGATACCATCGTTTTTAAAGATACCCCTGACTCTATTGTTAATAAGATGCAGGTTTACCTGGCCGATGATCCCAAAGAGATCATGTACCTGGATAGTGTTTGGATGCAATCAGACTCTACACCGCTGAAGCGGGTGCTCAATGGTACTTTACAGGATACCATGAGCAAGCAGTATTCAAACATAACCTTGTTCATTGCGTACGATCACCATTCTTTTTATGACCTGGAACTGAAAAAGCCTGATCCCAAAATGGCTTATACGATCAACCTGGAAGTGATGCCGCAAGAAAATAACGACACGCTTATACTGGATGGGATCATTCAACCTGTGAAAGGTGATATCATTCACTTTGCAGTACCGATGGCGAAATTGTATTCAAGATTTGTTATTACCTATAATCATAAGTTACCACAACCGCCACCCGATTCCACGGCTATTAAAGGACACGAGCCCATTAAGACCATTACTATATTAAAGAACTAATACATACCGAAAGCACCAAATTTCAAATAGCAAATCCCAAATAGAAAATCCTACATCGCAAATTGCAAAACCAGGAGGCTTGCCTGTGATTTGTGCTTTGTACTTTTCTTTTTGTGATTTGCATGTTGGTTCTTGTGATTTCCTTTTGTGAGTTTATTCCATGAGGTTTAATTTGTATAATTACAAATTCACATTCTTTTTTATTGCAACCTGTTAGCATACCCTATATTCATATTACATACACTTACGATCTTATAAGGCTGTTTGATATAAATCAAGTGTCCATTGGTAGACATATAGCAACCTTTTATCAACATTATGATATCTTTTAAGAATACAACGCCTTCTTTTCTGTTATTTCGCACCTGAATTACAAAATGCAATCTTAACCCTAAGCAAAAAATTCCTAAATCCCATGAAAAGGATCGTAAAGCCCTTTTGTGTTATTTATGTATTGCCCATAAGTTTGCTGTTGTTGTCGTGTTCACAAAAAACACATTCATTTTCCTTTAACATTTCAGAAACTTCAATGTGGCAGGCAGCCATTGTATTGTTGTTACTCATCATGATTTCAGTGAGTATCATACTGCATTACAGGTATCGTAAAATGAAAGACTGCATTCACCTGGAAAGGGAAGCTGCTTTCTTAGAAGCCCACCGGCTGGTGGAAATGGAAAAACAGAAAGCATTTCAACAGGCCAACAAACTGGTAGAAGAGAAAAAAGCGTTAGCCGTACAGCAGGTGCGTGAAGTTCTTGAAAAGGCAAAAGAAGAAACCAGGCAGTTGCAGGCCCAGGTTACCACTACTTCGGTAATGCTGGCCAACAAAACAGATTACCTGATGCAGTTGCAGGAAAAATTAAAAACGTCGGACAACAACGAGTACAAACGGATCGCCAAAGAAATGAAGACCACCCTCACTGAAGCCGATCACTGGGCCGATTTTATTAAAAACTTTAATCTGCTACATGCACACTATGTTGACAACATCACCAAAAAGCATCCTGATCTCACCTCCAATGAAGTACGGCTGATCTGTTTTATTCTTTCCGGATTAAGTAATAAAGAGATAGCAGGTATATTTTCCGTAGAACCGGAAAGCGTTAAAAAAGCGCGTTACCGGTTGAAGAAAAAGCTGAACCTTACAGAAGAAGAGAGCCTTAGTTACTACTTACAACATTTGCAGGTAACGAATAAACGTGAATGGGGAATGGGAATGCATACTGAATAAATATATATAACGCAAACGAATACCCTGGTATCATTATTGCAGTACTAGTCGTCCCTCATTTTCTCTCTTTTATATTACACA
>DASUVL010000142.1:0-4207 GCA_036379015.1 Niastella sp. | reverse complement strand
AGGATACGGTACATTATCAATATAAAGTGAGTAAATATAAAGTGCACCGGCAGTCGAGCGATAGCACCTGCATCATTCAAAATGATATGTATAACCTGGCATTAAATCATAATTGGCACAGGGCGATCGTATCCAGACCGGTGGATGCGTTTACATATGTGTTGCAGGTAAAAGTAACAGACCTGTCATTTTATCAAACATTTGTAACCGGCAGGGCAGTAGCTGATACGGGCGGTTATAAAAAGCTGTCGTACTTTTTTAAAGCGGCCAGTCCTTACCGCACCTATGACATTATATACGATCCGGCTACCTATCGTATACACGCCATACAATACAGTTTTAATATGGCCGGGTCGGGTAGTGGTCCGGCTAACAGCAAAATGCCGTTTCAGGTAACCATTTTGTTCAGTAACTATCAAACAGGTCAGTTTACCAATAGCGTGTTTTCGACAAATGCGTATTTTATGCGGAAACATGGCATTTGCAATATGGTAGCGCCTTACACCAGTTATCAACTAATCAACTCTCTACATCAATAAACCGTATTCCATGCAACGCTATATTTACCGGTTATTGTTTTTTTGTTTTCTGCTTGGAAGTTATACTACTGTAAAAGCCATCGATGAGCGATATGAAGCCCCGAAGCTCCAGGGGAACCAGCTGGCTACCGATTCAACCAGCATGGTGATGGATGAGGTATATTTCAACCCGGCCTTAAAGCCATTACAGACCACTTATTTTGTTAAGAATCTGATCACCTTCCAGATTGATGAGTCGTACCGGCATGTTTTACCCGATGAGTTCAATGTATCGGTGACCTTTAAAGTGCGTTTTACAATGGATGACAAAGGTACGCCGGTGACTGGGACGGAAGATGAAATTACGCTGAACATTGAATACTCGAAGTATACCAGCTATAAAGGGAAAGCTGTTTTTATAGCCCCAGACTGGTGGTATAAGGCGGAGATTACGATTGATACTATTTGGGCAGCTAACGGTACGCTGAGTGAATTCCGGGATGCCCTGGTGCTTACCAATGAAATACTTATCAACCGCGAATACAATTTCTCCTGTACCAATAATGCGGTACAAACTATTAATGATAGTACGTCCTACGTTACAACAAAAGGCGAACTGAAAGTATACTGGTCACCTGAACGTGCTGCCGACGAATATGACCTCGAATGGAGCTATATCGACAGCGCAGCACTCAGGAATTACCGTAAAGATTTCGATACCGCACATTTTGATCCCAAAAAGATCTTCAAAAATAACGCAACGCGGGTAAGTCTGCGCAAGGAGGTGTATTACATCCCGCTGTTGTATGAAGGAAAAGGTCATTTGTTTTACCGGGTACGCGCCGTGCAGGTTAAACGAGATGGGCAACGGCTGGAGTCATTATGGAGCTCTGATTATACCGCTGGCCTGGGGAAATATGATTTTATTGGATTGGATACCGCTTTAAACTGGCAGGCATCAACCAGTTTTGCCGAAGAAGGAAAAAGAAAGTCGGTCGTGCAGTATTTCGATGGTTCCTTAAAAAGCCGTCAAACCGTAACCAAAGACAATACTACAGGTATTACTATAATAGCCGAAACATTTTATGATCACCAGGGGCGGCCGGTGATACAGGTTATGCCAACCCCTTCCCTGAGCAGCATTATAAAATTCACGCCTGGTTTTAATAAGCTCAACAGCGCTGAATATTTCAAAGAAAAATATGATGGCGAGTGGAAGGACAGTTGTTATTGTAAAGAAGGCGCCCCGGCTATGGATAGCGGAGCCGCGCTATATTATTCACCGGAGAATCCGCTGGCTGCAAACGGATATCATAAATATATTCCCAACGCCAATGGCTATGTATTTGCCGAAACCCGGTATACGCCCGATAATACCGGTCGTGTAAGCATACAAAGCGGGGTAGGCGAAACTTTCCAGATCGGAAATAAACATGAAACGAATTATACCTACAACGCGGCCGACCAGGAAGAGCTGGATGCCTTATTTGGTACGGAAGTAGGGAATGCAAGCCACTACTTTAAAAATACAGTACAGGATGCTAACGGCCAGGTGAGCATTAGTTATGTGGATATGCATGGCCGTACCATTGCCACCGCATTGGCCGGAGCACCACCTGTCTTGCTCGATAAGCTGGCTTCCAATCAATCGTACTTCATCACTAAAAAGCTGCTGGATAGCAATAGTAATGTGATAAAAGGTACGGTGATTGAAAGCAGTAAAGGACTGAGAGTTACGAAAGGCGGACTGCACCGCTTTAAATATTCCCTGTTGCCCGACAGCATCAGCATAAAAGATTGCCGGGATAGTACAATTTGCTATGCTTGTATTTACGATCTGCGGATTACCATCACCGATGAGTGCAACAACACCTCCATGCCAGGCGGGGCGCCGGTTGTTATTGACACGACCAATTATCATATTGATACCAGCTGTAATGCTATCAGTCCCTTTCCGGCAGTGGATACCACGGTGTATTTATATGAAGGCAGTTACCTGGTCACCAAAACACTTACGGTGAACAAAAAGGCCATGGATCATTACCGGGATAGTATCTTCCTGGTACGTAATACCTGCCGTACGCTGGAGCAAACCATCCAGCAGGAAAAAGCACTGCTGGCAAGCGTCATCCAATGCGAGTCAACCTGCTGCGATAGTGTGGTAGGGTTGCACCAGGCCATCCGGCAGAAGATGCTGGCTGATGTAACACCTCCTAACGGACAATATGCCAATCCAAACAAGCCTGATTACTTTTCGATATTCTGGTCAAACTCAAATGTGAATACGCGTTATAAAAGGGTAGAAGGAAGATATAAAGATGAGAACGGTCAGGATGAACGACCGTATCCTACAAGTTTAGACCAGGCTGCTTTTGTAGCGGGATTTAAAGATTCCTGGGCGGAAACTTTATTGGAAGTGCATCCGGAGTACCCTAAACTCAAAAAACTGACAGAATTCGCGGCCAGCAATATCTGGGATCGAAAATTCGCCAGTACAGAAACCTATCAGGAAGCTGTTGCCAAAGGATATTTAAATCCGGGCGCTTTTGATACTCACCCTTCAGGCGACATTTTTAATCATAATGCTACCTACCGCGATCCATTCTTTACAGATATATATACAGGACATTTCAAAAATCGAATGCAGGACAGCCTGCTGATTAGGACGCATGATGGAAATAATAACGCAATCTCCATATGGTCGTTGGCAACTATCCTGGCCAATTGCCCTGCCCATGATGCCAGTTGCGTGGATCAATATAAATCGTTGAACAATGCATTTACCATTGGCAGTAATTGCACCGGCGACCTGGATATGGCCTGGAAGTATTTCAGGGAAATGTACTTGCAGGAAAAGCGGGAGTTGATTACCGAGATATTGAACGCAGAACAGCATTTAAGTCACGACTTTGCCGATTTAACCGAACTGATTGAAAACGACTATTCTCTTAATTTTTATGATCCTACCCTGATGCCAGTCGGTAATATGGTAGCCAGTGAGCAGGCGGTGCGGGATAGTGTGCAGAAGCATATCAATGATAACTGTGCAGCCTATGTGCAACAATGGTGGCACGAATTGAAACCTTGTAATTATGATACCACGAAGAATGATCATACGGATAGTTTATGGATTGTACCACGGTTAATACAGGTATGCCGCGAAGGGGGTGATGAGAACCACCTGTTTGGCGCCAGTACGGTAAAACCCACCAGTACCAATCAGTATAAAAGTTTTGAAGAAGTATTAAAGGCATACCGTGATAGTACGGGCAATCCCTATAACGCTACCTGTAATGTGTATTTGATCAGTGCCCCTTTGCCATATGATCAGCAACCGGTATTTACCAATAAACCGGTGTATCAAAAGCCTGATAGTTGCGAGTGTGCAACCATCAGTTTGTTATACGGGCAATACCAGTCGGCCGGAAAAGATTCCAGTTTCTCCAGTTACCTTTCCCGAACTACCGGAACCCAAATGACCCATGGCGCCCTGGATACTTTGCGTTTGGCCTGCAACGGGCAGGTTAATTGTAATTTCTTACCGGCTCCCGTATATCTGCCACCGGTATTACAATGCGGGGTGAAGGATGTGTGTGTGAGTTGCGAAAGGATCAATGCGTTAAGCCAGGAGTTTAAAACTACATTTTCGGGTGTTTATCCTTCTGTATCCGATGCAAGCGGTGTAACAG
>DASUVL010000141.1:0-2551 GCA_036379015.1 Niastella sp. | reverse complement strand
CCGCGGAAATATAATTGTCGGTTGGTATCAAGGAGAACCGCCTGGGGGGTAGAATATACGCCGCAGGCAGTGGCCAGGGTGGTATCGAATATTACGGGAATGGCCAGATCAAATTTTTTCAGAATATCATGAGTAGTCCATTTTTTGCGGGTTACCGGAACAATAGCAAACGCTATTTTATTACCAAATTGATTGACCAGTGATTTAAAATGCGGGATGTTGAACCGTGAGCATGGGCAATCGGGATTATAAAAGTGCAGCATGACCGGTTTATCTGTTTTAAATGGCAGTGTATGATTTACATTAATGGAAGTGCCCGGATCAACTATCCGGTAGTTATTTGGAACAGGCGTGGGTAAGCTGTATACCCATTCATATTGCCTGAACACCGCAACGATGGTTGCCAGCAATATAAACAGCCAGGTTAATACGACAACCTTACGCATTTAGTTTTAGAAGTTTATGAAAAGAGACAGCGATATTAATTAAATATCATATGGGATTCGTATAGGACAAGCATTAGTTACCGATCATAATCTGTTATCCTTATGAATATTACAGGAATTACCATTATGCCGCGGGGCCTCTTCCGGTTTTTGGAATATATCCACTTTTTTCAATTCAGTACCAGAGAAAGAGAAAGGCCTAAATGTTTTATCTTCCAGTAAATTTTCCGTCACATGAAGAAACTACTGCTTGGGCTATTGATCTGCAGCCCTCTGTTACTGCTTTCACAACGTACTATTCTGCACTGCGGCAAACTGATTGATGTTACCAAAGGACTGGTATTGAACGAATATTCCATTATTGTAGAAGGTAATACAATCGCGGATGTACTGGCAGGTTATACAAAACCTTCGGGTACAGATAAGGTTATTGATCTTAAAAACAAGACCGTACTACCGGGTCTGATTGACTGCCATGTACACCTGGAGCATGAAACCAGCCCAACCCGGTACCAGGAAACATTTACCTATAACCCCGCCGATTATGCATTTCAGTCGGTGGTATATGCTGAACGGACGCTTATGACGGGTTTTACAACCGTGCGCGACCTGGGTGGTTCGGGGGTAAATATATCTCTGCGAAATGCTATCAATAAAAAACTTATCAAAGGGCCGCGCATATTCACGGCCGGTAAATCTATAGCAACCACAGGCGGTCATGCTGACCCTACCAATGGATTTAGAAATGATCTGATGGGTGATCCCGGTCCGGCTGCTGGTGTGGCCAATGGTGCCGATGAATGCCGGAAAGCGGTAAGGCAGCGGTATAAAGACGGGAGCGACCTGATAAAAATTACTGCTTCAGGGGGCGTGTTAAGTGTTGCGAAAAGCGGGGAGAATCCCCAGTTTACGGAAGAAGAGATCAAAGCTATAGTTGAAACTGCTCACGATTATGGTTATAAAATAGCAGCACATTGTCATGGAGCCGAAGCCATGAAGCGAGCGGTAAGGGCAGGTGTGAACAGTATTGAGCATGGCACTATGATGAATGATGAAGTGATGCAGTTAATGAAACAACATGGTACTTATTTTGTGCCTACCATCACGGCTGGAAAAGCGGTAGGCGATTCGGCCAAAAAGCCGGGTTATTATCCGGCGCTTGTAACACCTAAAGCATTGGCGATAGGTCCTAAGATCCAGGGCACATTTGCCAAAGCATACAAAGCCGGGGTAAAAATTGCCTTTGGAACGGATGCGGGCGTGTATGCGCACGGCAAAAACTGGCTTGAGTTTGTGTATATGACCGAAGTGGGTATGCCGCCGATGGAAGCCATTCAATCGGCCACGCTAGCAGCGGCTGATCTCATTGGTGTTTCAGATAAGATCGGTAATATTGAAAAAGGCAAGTTGGCCGATATCATTGCCGTTGAGGGAGACCCTATTAAAGACATACAGGCTATGGGGAAAGTATCTTTTGTGATGAAGGATGGGGTGGTGTATAAGTAGTTGACGAGTTGATAAGTTGACAAGTTAACAAGTTGATGTTTGATCAGCACCTTGTTAACTTGTCAACCCCGTTAACTTTTCAACTTATAATAAGTTTTTACGCAACTGCTGTAACAACGCCCGCATATCCTTCGGCATCTCGGCCTGCAGGTCATGTTCATTACCTTCCATATCGGTGAAATGTAACCGTTTGGCATGCAGCCCGGTTCTTGCCAGAATGGGCTTCTCTTCTTCTTCGTGTTTACTCAGGTTATAATTGCGTTTGAACGAAGAAAGTTTTACCGGTAATCCATCGCCGTATAATTCATCACATACCAATGGGTGACCTACATATTGCATGTGTACCCTGATCTGATGGGTGCGGCCTGTATGAATACGGAACTGCAATAGCGAAAACTTGCCAAATTCTTCCAGCACTTCATAATCGGTTACGGCAGGCTTACCTCTTTTGTGAATGATCATAAGGCCTCTTTTCACCGAGTGTTCAGCAATAGGCGCATCAATGGTCTTTTGCTTGTCGGGCAAGGTGCCGCTGACAATACCGACATAATATTTCTCCACGGCTCTTTCTTCAAAAGCTTGTGATAAGAACTTATGTG
>DASUVL010000140.1:0-2874 GCA_036379015.1 Niastella sp. | reverse complement strand
CCATACGCCACCGCGCTCTGGTGCTCCATACCCAGGTGTGGTGCTTCCACCAGTTTATAGCCATCTTCATAAAAAGGGTAGGGACCAAACCAGTGTTCAAAACATTTCAGCATGGTGGGCGCCTGTTTAAATTGCTTTTTAGCTTTCTCCAGGTCATAATCCAGCACCCAGTAATCGCAATCCAGTTTGCCTTTTTCACCGGCGAAATCTTCATGCCAGGTCACGTATTTACCTATGTAAGGAACAATATTGTAATTATTGATCGGATTTTTTACCTGCCATGCATAGGTGGCGGTGCCGTTGTTGTTGGGTGTTTGGGCTGTCAGTCTGCCATTTGCCACAGCTACTAAAGAATCGGGCACCGTAATGCTTATACTGGCGCCGCTATCGGGTTCATCGCTCTGGTGGTCTTTACAGGGATACCAAACGCTGGCGCCTAAGCCCTGACAGGCCACGGTCATCCAGGGCCGGCCTTGTTTGTCTTTACTCCAGATCCAGCCACCGTCCCAGGGCGGACGAACGGCTTCCCGGGGTTTTCCATGGTAATTCACTTCTACCGTTTGTACCGAATTGCCGGTTAGTGCGGGCATGGTAACAAACCAGGCATTGCCTTCCCGTACAAAAGACAGTTTGGTTTTACCCCCTAAAAAGATACTATCGATGATCAAAGGTTCCTGCAGGTCGATCTGCATTTTGTCAGATGGCCTTAAAACCCGTATGGTGAGCTGATTTTTTCCCTGGATGGTTTTGGCGGTATAGTCAGGCGTAACCTGAATATCGTACCGTAATACGTCCCACCAGGCCCTTTCGGGCGTAATGCTGCCCCGCAATGTATCCTGGTGGGTAAATTGCTTTTTATTGCTTAACGGTTGTGCGGCGCAGGAAGACGCAATGAGAATGAGAAATGAGAAATGAAAAATGAAAAATGAAAAATTCAGAATGAGAAATGAAAAAGACCGGGGTACTTTCTGAAAGCTGGTTTGTTTTATTTGAATCACAATGGTATGATTTAAATTAGTCCCGGCTAAGCCGGGGATGCAAATTAGCAAAAGTGAAAATTAAGTCATTCATTGGCACATTGTATAATTTGCTAATTTTCACATCAGTATTTATATATGAAAGATAAAGTTATATTTTTTGCGGTCTTTTCCAGTGTGATTTTATTTAATGCATGCGGCAGCCGTACAAGCGGTAATAAACAGGTGTTTCATTACAATGAGGCTACCGGTATTGCCACCCTTGATCCTGCTTTTGCCAAAAACCAGTCGATCATCTGGGCCGTTCATCAGTTATATAATACCCTGGTAGAAACCAATGATGCCTTACAGATCGTTCCTTCGCTGGCATACAGCTGGGAGGTATCGGATGACCGCAAGGTATATACGTTCCATTTACGACCCGGTGTTTTCTTTCACGATAATGAAGCCTTTCCGCAGGGAAAGGGCCGCAAATTAACGGCGTTTGATGTAGAATACAGCTTTAACCGCATTATAGACCCGGCCACGGCGAGCAGCGGCGCCTGGATCTTTAACGACCGCATAGACGATCAGCAGGGTTTTAAAGCGCTGAACGATTCTACCTTTCAGTTAACCTTAAAAACTCCCTTTGCCCCCATACTGGGTTTGCTTAGTATGCAATATTGTTCTGTTGTTCCCAAAGAAGTGGTCATAAAATACGGGGCCGATTTCCGTAACCATCCCTGTGGCAGCGGTCCATTTAAGTTCAAGGCCTGGGAAGAAGGGCAGGCTATGATCCTGCAGAAGAACGAAAACTATTTTGAACGCGACAGTGCGGGTAAGCCCCTGCCTTACCTGGATGGGATCAAGATCACATTTTTTGATAGCAAAGCCACCGAATTCCTGTTATTCCAGCAGGGCGAGCTGGATTTTATAAACGATATCGATCCCTCTTTTAAAGATGAGATCCTGACAAAAAAAGGGGTGTTGCGCAAAGACTGGCAGCAGAAGATCATCTTATCAAAACACTCCTACCTGAATACGGAATACCTGGGTATATTGATGGAAAAGGACAATCCGCTGGTGAGCAACTCGCCACTGCGTATTAAACAGGTGCGGCAGGCTATTAATTACGGGTTCGACCGGCGTAAATTGATCATGTACCTGTATAATTCGAAAGGGATGCCGGCTGAAAGTGGATTTATTCCGGCCGGACTGCCTTCTTTTGATTCGAGCATTGTAAAAGGATATCATTATAACCCGGCCAAAGCACGTGAATTGCTGCAATCGGCCGGCTTTCCCGATGGGGATGGGTTGCCGGAAATAAAGCTGCTCACCATTGCCACCTACAGCGATATTGCCAGTTTTATAGCCCGTCAATTGGAAGAGGTGGGAATAAAAATACAGGTGGAGGTGGTGCCCAAAAGCCTGTTGCTGGAGCATACTGCCAAATCGGAGGCCCTGTTCTTTCGCGGAAGCTGGATTGCCGATTTCCCGGAGGCCGAGAATTACCTGAGCGTTTTTTACAGCAATAACCCCGCGCCACCTAATTATACCCGCTATCACAATCCGCAGTTTGATGCTTTATATGAAAAGGCCATGATAACAGAGAATGATAGCCTGAGATACAAGTTGTATCAGCAAATGGATCAACTGGTGATAGACGATGCTCCGGTGGTACCACTGTGGTACGACGAAGTGATCAGGCTGGTGCAACCGAAAGTGAAACAGTTTAATCCGAATGGGTTGAATTTGCTGGAATTGAGGAGGACGTATATTGAGAAGTAGTTGCAGGTTACATGTTTCAGGTTACAATTTTCAGGGAAACAAAAACAGGGATTTCGATGTGAAACCCCTGTAACCTGTATCTTGAAACCTGTAACGTTTTTAATGCTTCAGCTTGTTTTTAAATACCTTT
>DASUVL010000139.1:0-3129 GCA_036379015.1 Niastella sp. | reverse complement strand
GTTCCGCGGATACAATCCACCGTTACACCAACATGCGCAGTTCCATAAACATGGTAAGCAAACGGATGACCTTTTTCTTTAGTGGTATCAAAATGGATCTCGGGTGTTGCATAGTGTGCATGTTCCGACAATCCTATTCGCTTTATATGTCCTGTCATGACTAGTGATTTCCAGTCGCGGTCGGTTTTTTGTCCGTTCACCCAAACGTATTCATCCTGTAATGTAACTGCTTGTGCATCTACCTTCAACTCTTCGGCAACCATTTTCTTTAATCTATCTGCAATGGCTGTACAAGCCATCAGCGTGGCCTTGCCATTCAGGTCAGCGGTAGCGCTGGCGGCAGAAGGAGAGGTGTTGGCTATTTTAAATGTATTGGTCGTATGTATCCTGATCCTGTCGGGTTGAATAGAGAATACCTGCGCTGCTACCTGCAATATTTTTGTGTTCACACCCTGGCCCATTTCAACGGCGCCAGTGGTGATGCCTACGCTGCCATCGGTATACACATGCACCAATGACCTTGCCTGGTTCATCAGGGTTTTGGTGAAAGATATTCCAAAGCAAACAGGCATGCAAGCCAGTCCTTTTTTATACCATTTATTTTCAGCATTGAATGTATCTGCTTCTTTGCGCATGGTAGCCAGATCATATAATGCAGCAGCTTTGTGCCAGCATTCGGGTGCTTCGCTTTGCGCTTTTTGTCCGTACGGAAATTCATCACCGGTTTGCAACAAATTTTTTTCCTGTATAACGGATGCGTCAATATGCAACGCCTCGGCTGCTTTCGCAATGGCCGATTCGATCATGAACATACCTTGCGGACCGCCAAAACCGCGGAAAGCAGTATTAGGCGGTAAATGCGTGCGGCAGCTGTAGGCTGTTGCTTTTACATGGGGGATAAAATAAGAATTGGTGCAATGGAACAGCGTGCGTTCCAGTACAGCAGGTGACAGGTCGGCTGCGGCGCCGGCATTTTGGTAGAAGGTTACTTCGTAAGCGACGATCTTCAAATCATCATTCAACCCGATCTTAAAATCGGCTGAATAAGGATGGCGTTTACCCGTCATCGCCATATCTTCCATCCGGTGCAGCGAATATTTAACAGGCCGCTTTACCAGGTGCGCTGCCATTGCACAAAGCGCCGCCCAGGTATTCGCCTGATCTTCCTTGCCGCCAAAACCGCCACCCAATCTGTTTACTTCTACTTCTACAAGGTGCATGGGCAGGCCCAATACCTTCGAGACCGCCCGCTGTACGGCCGTAGGGCCTTGTGTAGAAGAATATATTTTAATGGCGTTATGCTCCTGTGGTACGGCATAAGCGCCTTGTGTTTCTATATATAAATGTTCCTGACCGTTGGTATCAGCTTTGCCTTCAAAAATATGGGTGCATTGTTCCCAGCTGCCAGCTGTATTGCCCAATTGAAAAGTGCGTGGTGGCACAATCAGTTCTCCCAATGCCTGGGCTTCCCTCGGATCGGTGATCACCGGCAGGGGATCAATGGTCACTTTTATTTTTTTAACGGCAGCACGGGCTGCATCAACAGAGTCAGCTACCACAAAGGCCACCGGCATACCGCAAAAATGAACTTCATGATCGGCCAGCAATGGTTCGTCGGGTACAATGCCACCGATCTGGTTTTCGCCGGGAATGTCTTTATGAGTGAATATGCGAACGACGCCAGGCAGGGTTACCGCTTCACTGATATCCAAATGGCTGATGATGCCATGCGCTGCCGGCGAACCAAAAGAGGCGCCGAACAAAGTGCCATGTATCAGGGGAATATCATCCAGGTAAATTGATTCACCCCGCACGTGTGTATATGCATCAATATTCTTCATAACTTTTACGCATAATGCTGAACGCTTAACGCACGGCATTCAGTGATACTGTTATAAAATGTGCTTTGATCAACTGGCCTAATAACAATCGTTTATATGCTGCTGTTCCCCGGGCGTCGCTGATGGGTGTAATATCCGTTTGGGCAATGGCTATTGCCTGATCGATCGTAGTTTCATTAACCAACTTTCCTTTCAAAAAGGTATTTGTCTTTTCAAGCAATTTGGGAACCGGCGCAACACCGCCGGCTGCAATTCGAACATCCTGAATGATGTCGCCTTGCATGGTTAGGCAAATAGCTGAATTCACGCTGGCGATATCGAGGTTGGTCCGTTTGCTTACTTTTTCAAAATTAAAAACAGTGTCATTGCCGGGCAATTCAAATGAAATAGATTCCAGGTGTTCGTCCGGTTGTTTATCGAGTGTTTTATATCCTTTGTATAATTGTCGCAGGGGTAATTCCCGGCGTTGATAACCATTGTTAAATACCAGCATGGCATCTAATGCGAGCAGGAAAATGGTGAGGTCGCCGATAGGCGAGGCGTTGATCAGGTTACCGCCTACTGTTGCAATATTACGGATAGGGGTAGAGGAAACCAGTTTCATATAGTCTGCCAGGCGGGGAAAATATTGCTGCATAACCGGTGACTCACAAATGTCTGTTACTGTGGCCGATGCCCCGATGGTGCATTTGTTTCCTTGTTGCGTAATGCCTTTCAGCCGGTCATCATCTAATAAAAACCGGATGGATGCATCTTTCATGGTATCGTGCTTTTGCACATACAGATCGGTACCACCGCCTACCCATTCGTTGGCAGTTTCTGGCTGAAACTGTCCGTTTAATTCAGTTCGTAATGCATTTAATCGTTGTTTAATGGTAGCAAACCAGGCTGGCAGTATTTTCTGTTCCGAAACAAAAGCGGTTGGTTCTGCCGATTGCCTTTCCTGCATCAGTTGCGCTACTTTACCCGCTGCCCGTTCAATGGATTTATAACCGGTGCACCGGCAGATGTTCCCGTCAATAGCCGCAATGGCATTTTGTGCCGTAGCGTTCTTTTCGCTCAAACAAAAACCAGCCAGGGATACTACAAAGCCAGGTGTGCAGAAGCCGCACTGGGTGGCCGATTCATCATACATGGCCTGCTGAATGGGATTTAATCCTTCCATATTCAGTCCCTCGATGGTCACCACATGTTTGCCATGCACATTACCCAGCGGCGTTAAACAACTGGTGAGCGAACGGTATTGCAGGTCATTGTTTTTCAATTCGCCCACCAACATGGTGCAGGC
>DASUVL010000138.1:0-10408 GCA_036379015.1 Niastella sp. | reverse complement strand
CCTGCCGCATTCACCTGTAACGCCTGCTGTAACTATAACCTGGCGCCTACCGGCACCACTAACAGCTGTGGTTCGGCAGCCAATGCCCAAAATAATATTGTATTATTGATCCCCGACAAACAACCGGTGTCACCACCAACTAACAATACAAGCATTAAAGAGGTCGCCATTTATCCCAACCCGGCCAACAAATATATTTTCCTGCAATTACCGAAGGGTCATACCTATACAACGATGACCGTATTTAGCCAGTCTGGGCAACAGGTGCATGGTGCAATGATTAAAGCCGGTAACGAACCAAACCGGTATGAGCTGCCCGCACTCCTGCCCCGGGGATTGTATTTTATTCAACTTATAGGAAAAAAAGAAACATTGACATTACGAATGGTAAAGGAATAAATTCGAATGAAGTAGGAAGTATGAAGACCCTGTATTTTGTATTTCTTACTTCCTACCTCCTACCTCTTACTTTTTGCTTCCATATTCACCAAAATTCATTAACTCGAAGTTGATGCAATATTAATATTGCCTCCCAGTGCGCCCCCTACTCTCCCGGCCGGGGAACATGCCCTTGCCAAAACTTTTGAAGTTATACATGAAGCTAACGAGGAAGAACCGCTGCAATACACGGGTGTATGTATCTTCAACATAGATTTCGCTCACTGAACGGCTGATGCTTTTATTCTGGTTTAACAGGTCAACACCGCTTATGCGTATTTCAGCGTTTTGCTTTTTAAACAGCAAGCAGGAAATATAAGCGTTCCACAAAGGAATCGACTGGTTATAACCCTGTGCACGACCGGTATTGACGTAATAATCAAAATCGTTATTGATCATTATCTTTTTGAATAACGTATAGGTTACATCGATCGAATAATGATGATCAAAATATTTATAATTCAGATTCTCATTCCTGCTGTACTTCGCATCATTATAATTAAAGTTGGCATTCGCCTGCAGATCGAGCTTATCCTGCATAAAATAATTGAACGATATCCGTTGACCAAGAACACGCGTATAATTATAGTTAATTGTATTCTCCAGCATGCTTACATCGCGGTTGAATCGCATGGAAGAGGTAAGGTTTAAATTAACCGGGCTGCGACGGCCGGTAGTTACTCTCTTCAACGGAATACCAATAGTCCCTGAAAAATTTAGATTCTGCGCACCATTCAGGTTCACCGGTTTGGTAAATATCACCCCGGTGTCGGATGTGGTGATACTGTTCACGATCTTGTTGCTCACAATACTGCCGCCTGCCTGCATATTCAGGTAAAGAAAATTACTGAGATTAAACGTACTGTAATTGATATTCAAATTATGGGTAAACTCCTGTTTCAGATCCGGGTTACCGGTGCGTATGTTTAACCGGTTGCTTACATCCTGTACATCCTGCAACTGGCTGATGCTTGGGGCACGGGTGCTACCGCGATAATTTAACCGCAGGTTCTTTCTTGGCGCCGGATTATAATTAAAGGATGCGTTCGGGAAGAAATTGGTATACGTTTGCCGCATCGTGCTGTCTTTACCCGTAAGAGCCCGGTTGCTCAAATTTTCCAACGAAGCAAAATTCACCGCACCGCCAAACTGGTAATCATACTTTTGCCGCTTTATCCTGAAATTGGTGCCCAGTCTGCTAGCCGTAAACAGGTTTTCAAAATAATTGGTCTGCTGTAGATTAACACTATCGAATTGACCGCTGGTAGAATCATAATCATAGGTATCGCGGTCGCTGTTACTCCGGTTAATTGTATAGGCATAGTTTAATTCCCATACCATCGACGAATCGATCATTTCCGTAACCGATGTGCTGATGGTATTATTAAAAGAACGGGTAAACTGATCGTTACGTTGCTGGCGGTTATCTATTCTGCTTGGGGTAGTACTATCCGCATTATAAAAATAATAGGGAGATGTATTCAAACCATGGCCATCGCTGCCGTTCAATGCCGTATTCCAGCCCATGGTAAATGTACGGCCTGGTTTGCGGAACCGGTGACGGAACAGCAGGTCATTGGTAAAGCTTTTTCCATCGCGTTCATTTGACGTGTGGCTTTCCCCTTCAATGGCTTTATAATTCACTTTGGAGTTAGTTGCCTGCGTAACCGACGATCCATCACTGGAGGAGTTACCTTGTTGTAAAGTAGCTGTTGGGGTTATCAGCAAGGAGTTCATGCTATCGATGGCATATTCCAACCTGAAACCAAAGCGGTGATTGGTATTGATATTGCTACTGCTTGAAACGGAATTGGTGAATGTTGAGGAATCGGTGGAAAAAATGCCCTGCCGGGCGCTCTCACTATAATTACCGTTAGAAGTATGCGATACAAAATAGCTGCCGCTGAAATCGATCTTGTGGCCCCATTCATCACGGTAATTGATACCTGTACTCCACGACTTTGTATTACCATTATCAGTAGCGCGGCCACCACCGCCGCCACCGCCACGACCACCACCACCACGTCCACCTCGCACACTACCCATGCCCCCCATGGAAGTTACCAGGTCGTTGTCGGTAAAACCCAATTTGTTTATGTTATTAGCGCCACCGAGCACAGAGATCTGCCGGGTGTTGTCGAACGTATTAAACGAACCACTGCCTTCATACCGGTCGCTGGTACCAAGGGATGCGCTGGTTCGGCCAAAAATGCCTTTCTTGCGATCTTTTTTAAGCTTGATATTAATAGTGCGTTTGCGGCTGCCATCATCTATTTTAGTGAACTTAGCCTGATCACTCATATCATCAAACACCTGCACACTTTCTACCATGTCAGACGACAGATTCTTCGTAGCCAGCTTTGGATCATTAAGGAAAAACTCTTTTCCATCAACATATACTTTCGTGATCTCTTCACCCTGTGCCGTTATACTACCTTCTTTATCTACTTCTACGCCCGGCAATTTCTTAAGCAGGTCTTCTACCGTGGCATTGGGTTTTGTTTTGAATGCACTCGCCCTGAATTCAATGGTATCTTTCTTAACGGTGATGGGCGGAGCCTGCACGATAACACTTGTCATCATTGACGTATCGAGCGACATGAAAACAGTGTCCATGTCAATAACAAATTGCGATTGGGTAATGTCCAGGTTCTTTCTAAAGGGACTATAGCCGGTGAAAGTAATGCCAAGAATATAATTGCCCTTATTCAGGTTTTTTATTTCGAATAAACCTGTTTTATCAACTACTGCAAAACCTACCGCAGCAGAATCAAGGGGGTTAATAATAGTAACTGTTGCATCAGGCAATGGAAGCCGGTTCATGGCATCCACCACCTTACCGCTTACTTTATTTTGAGCAGTAACAAACTGAGCTGTACATAATAACAGGATTAAAAGGGTAACAACGCGCATGCAATCTTTTTCTTTTAGGTTTACTCTCCGTGACTTTTACCTGAAGTCAGAGGTCAGAGGTCAGAGGTCGGAAATACAAAATACAAGATCTTCCTACTTCTTACTTCCGACTTCCTACTTCCGACTTCCGACATCTTACTTCCGACATCCGACTTCTTCCTGGTCGCCGTCGGTTCAAGACGGTGGGTAATTTGAAAAAGTGGCACGACATTAAAAAAATATTAGAAAACTCAGCGGGCCAGCGTAACACTCATTAACCCAATGACCACATCGTTGGCGAAAGTATGCAGGCTAACAGATTGGAGCTCTTTATTGTGGTCGAGCGGCATATCCAGTATAGTAGCGGCGCCGCCGTCAATAGCCTTGTTGGAAAAGCCTTTTATGGTTGTATATTCAGCAGCAGTTGTATATACCTTCCCGGTTTTGAGGTGTAACCGAAGCGGGCGGGGTGCATCTGTCGTAAAACCAACACTATCAATAAAATAATCCTGTTCAATGGGCCACCAGTTTTGCGGGTTGGCCAATGTTAATGTATCAACCGACCCATCCTTGTACCGTACACGCAATTCTCCATTTACCAACCTGGTTTGCATGGGATTAGTTGAACCTGCTAATAAATAATAAATATGTTTAGCATACCCGGTTAAAGGCACAACCGCTGAATCGGGATAATTATCCCATTTTGATGTAAACAGAATATTCTTTGCTAATGTATCGGCGGGTGTTGCCAATGGTATATGTTGGGGTAACACAAATTCATTATTAACGGCCGCCTTACGTAAACCCGCATCATCAATAACCGGCTGTATCAGCGGATAACACCAGTTACCAATGCCCTGTACCGGCAATTGTAAAGTGGTAGATTGTGGGCGCGGCGACAAATAATGCTGTTTGAAAATATTCGTCACCTTATCATTATAATATGTTGATAGATCAATTTTTTCGAACTTACTGTCGGCACCGGCCTGTATATGCCAGTTCAACATAATAGTATCTGTTTGCAACCGGCCTCCGTCCCATTCAATCCGTATACGGTTACTGCCAGGCACAAGATAAGAAGCAGGAACGCTGATCTCCCCTGCTATTGCATTGGGCGCTAATTGTATTGTCTGCTGCCAGGTATTTGAGCCAGGATTAACGATTAGCTTACCGGTGATGGCAGCACCATTATTTTTTATATTGAAACGAATGTGCTGATCATTGACCTCACCGGCCGGAATAATTTCAACCGGTTGCTTTACTTCAAATGCTAACGGGAACCACCATACCATTTCACCCTGCCGTAACTGGATAAATGCCGTTTTATGACCAGTGCCGCCCTGAATGGTTGCCTGTACCTGGTTGCTGGTAAGCATGATATGCTGTAACACCTGTTGTGGATCGTAAATAGATTGAATAAACCCGGCAGGGGTAGCCGCTGTTATTTGTGCCCCCATAGCATATACGCTGTCGTATCGCATAGGCTGAATAACCGAACCGGCCCATTTTATGACGATGGTGTATTGTTTGGCTTTGCCTGCGGCAATTTCAATCACCGGTTCGCCAACCGCCTCATTAATTCCCTGCCAGCTTACCGGTTGTCCATTCACCAGTATCGATTCAATAGCATCCTTCCAGGCGCGGATCTGTAAACGCAGGTTCATAGACCTGGGAAAAGAAGGTCTCAATACATATTGATCGGTAGAAGCTGTGCGTTTAAAATCAAAAGCAATATCCGGTGTTTGCAAGATGGCCATATTCCAGGCAGCAGGCCAGCCTGGCTTTATCGCAAGTGTATCTTTCAATGCATCTGGTAAAATTCCAAACAGTCCTTCTGTTAATGACCGGGCGGCCATTCCAATAGGATCTGCAAAATCGCGGTACAATTCTCCACGTATGGCATCATAATAAGAAAGTTGCTCAAACCCACCCGGACTACTCGACAGGTACATACTTTCAACCAGGGCGCTTTTCCATAGCCGGTAGGCATCTTCCCTGCGGTTGCCTTGCCAGTATGCCAGGGCCGTATGCAAATTTTCGGCGAGCACCACATTGTTTAAAGACCACGTATAAGGTTGCCAGTTGGTTGTGGTTAATACAAAATGACCTGTATCGCGCAATCCTTTTGCCATTACCCGAATATGCGGGATGAATTTATCAACATACCGTAAAGCCTGGTATGCCTTAAATCCATCGGGCAGTTTTTCATCAATGGCATGGTAGATCGTCCATAAGCCAGCAGCCGGATGAAGTAGTTTTTCGCCCAGGGCATCCTTATACTCAGCATACCAACCCAATTCGGGTATCCACAACTGGTTATTTACCGCATCAAATATTTTGTTCGCTTCATTTTGATAAGGTGCAGGATCTTCGCCAACGATGGGCGCCAGTTGTGCCGCAACGGCGTTGGCGCGGTAATTATAGGCTGAAGAATGCGTAACGCCACCGCCACTGTATTGCAGGGCATCGCTGGCCCAGATACAACAATACGCGTCATACAGACCATCGTTATCCGCATCAAAATTCCTTTTCTCCCAGGCCAAATGCCGTTGTATTACCGGCCACTGTTGTTTTATATAAGAAGAATCGCCGGTATAATAAAAATGCGTTAACAGTTGATCAATGAATACGAGGTTCATATCATAATGGTGTGGACGCATATCGCCATTGGGGTTACGGCAGATATAACCGCTGCTGAACATGGAGGTGCCCATTTTTTCCAACTGCCGCGCCAGGTGCAGGGTTGTATCAAACACCACGGGGCCTGTTGCGGGTGTAGTTACCTGTGATGCAGCATAACTGCTGAAATGTGTTCGTGCCCTGTCGTGCCAGCCAAGCGCATCTGCGACATAAGCGCCGCGCCACGCCGGCAATCGCATGCGCCAGGCAACAGCGCCATGCAGATAAGTGGGCGTTTCCCAAATGCCATCGGCGGCAACACTTAAGGCACCACCCAACGTATTGATCCAGCTATCGGGTGTTACCACCCTGATGCGGCCCGCGAGTTTTTTACGCGCAGCCTCCGCTGCATTGAATGTTTGCGCTAAACCGGTGTATGTGAGTGATAAAGAATCGGCAGGTTGTATTAAAAAATAATGAGCGCCATTTACGACAGTCATTTTTCCCGCTATAGCGGGAGTGGCGGTTACATTGCTTTGATATAATGCGACGGGATTTTCCTGTTGTGTAGCATCTGTTAAACGGATCACAGAAGCAGGCGGAACAATAGCCGATAATTGTTTATTATTTTGATACCCTAAATGAAAACTGTTTTTGGATATAGTATATACATTGTCTTTGCAGTAATCGGGTTGCAGGTAAAATGATGATTCAGGATCAGCGCCAATATCGCCATCGCGGGAGAATTTCTTACCTGAAGCACCTCCGAATACCCAGCACAGTGCTGCTTTAGTGGTAACATTTACAAATTGGGTCTTAACGATCATACCCTCGGTATCGGCCAGGGCCAATACCGTAATAAGCATGGTGCCATTTCCTAACAATGGATCTTTTACTTCGTACAACATGGAGCCAGGCCTGTAGGTAGCTTTAACAGACTTTGCCTCAGTAAGCCATTTGCTGTTATTGCCGGCTATTAATCCAAATTTAAAATTGCCGCCCATACCCGGCATGTATAATGCAAATTCAGGCAGATCACCGGCTTCAACCCTGAACCCGGTATTTGTGCCATATAAGGCGCGGTTAAAACGCAATTTTCCATTTACAGTAACAAAGTCCGTTCCTTCGGCGCGATAATGCAGGCTGCGTTCTCTGGATGTTTGAGGTTGTGTACCGGCAGCAGGTGATTGTCCATTGCCTGTAGCCGGTTGCTTATTGGCAACTGCCTGTTGCCCTTTGTTTATGGTCAACTGGCCTTTGGCAGGAATGATGATTGAAAGAAAAACAATAAAGTATAGAAACTTATGGAACATCTTTGGTGGAAGTGCATCAATATGAATATATGACAAATGCTGCTAATAAAGTGCTGCTTGGACGTGAAACGGGAACGTGAAACGGCAAACCTGAAACGTGAAAAAAACGGCAAGCAGGAAAAGGCAAAAAGGAAGGCATAAGGCAGCGAGGCAAAAAGGAAATACACGCTTCTGATTTCCGACTTCCGACTTCTGATTTCCGACTTCCGATTTCCGACTTCCGACTTCCGATTTCCGACTTCCGACTTCCGATTTCCGACTTCCGACTTCCGACTTCCGATTTCCGACTTCTGCCTTCCACTTCTACATTCTACATTGAATATTCAATATTTAATATTCTGCATTCCCTCACTTCCTCATTTCTAATTCTTCATTTCTCATTTTTCATTAAAATATTGGCTTCAGCCCTTCCCACTTCACGTTCCAGCTTCCGTCCTTGGGAAAACCGGGGTTCACCACTTTGTTATTATCGTAACCGGCACACATCATGGCAACAGCGCTCAACAGGCCTCCATTGCCGGGCAGGTATATAGTAAGTCTGTCATCCTGGTAATTATGACCGTTCACCAGGTACCGGTTTGTTTGTACCGGCATAAACAAAGCATCGATCGCTTTACCGGGCATCTTCAGGCGGGTAGCCGTCATCGCCATTAACGGAAAATCCCAACCCCAGGTAGTTTCCCATTTCCAAACCTTCAAAATATGGTTGTAGGTATTTTTCATTATGGCCGTATCGAGCCGGTTACTGCCAGGTAACGAACTATACGCCCCCAGCACGGCCGGATGATCGGTTAAATATCGTTCGTTCGTATAACAGTCAGGTGTGCTTTCTGTAGCAAGGTACACGCCATTAGCTTGCGGCAATGGAGCCAGATCTTTGACGATGGCATCCCATTTCTTTTCACGCGGCAACCCTAACCGTATGCGCCATTGCTGTGCTACGTTCAATGCCCATTGCCAGTAGGCCAGCTCATAGGTTGGATTGAATGTAGTAACTGCATCAAAACATTCCTGCGCCGGTATTAAACCTTTGCCCAGGTTATATCGTTTATGTACCGAATCATACGTTGGAAAAGAAGCCATAAAATTGGCCGTTCCAAATACCAGGTCTTTATACTTTTCCAACACCTTTTTATTCTTTTTGGCCCGGTAGCTCAACTCCGCCATATAGATCAAATGCGGTTGTTGCCAAATGAGGAATGCCCCTACTGAAGAAGGTGCTTCCTCGCCATCATGATCGGTCATCTTTTGCCAGCGCAACCCAGCGAAGCCCTGCCGTTTTGCAAGCGCCCGGGCGCCATTGGCCACTTTGAAATACCAGTCCAGACTTTTTTCCATTAACTCCGTTCTTCCCCACAAGGCAAAATGAACAGCATGCCACCAATGCATTTCCAAATGCGGTTTTCCAAACCAGCTGTTGAATGTTAAACCGGTTTCCTGCGGCGGGTATGCCGAGGCGCATTGTACTTTGGTAAGGTATTGCGATAACACGATCCTTCTTTCCAGTTCTTTCGCCTGTTCATTGGTGCTGCCGGAAAGATCGATGGCACCACCGCTTTTCCAGAACGACATCCACTGCGAACTGCTGTTTGTTTTTGTTTCTGTAAATGAAGGAACGGTGCCTTGCTTTATTGCTGGTGTAAAATAAAATGATGCTTCAAACCCTGTTATGTCTGCGGGTGGTTGTATTATACAATCGTGCTGACGGCGCATTTGTACCGAGGATGCTCTTGTAAAAGTGTATTGTACAAAATAGGTTGTTGTATCCAGGGTCCTGCGAATGGCGCCACCAAATATTGACGACTTGTTCAGTTCTGACCGGTGTTTGGTACTATCGCCTTCAAATGTGCCTACATCTTTGAATTCACCGTTAGGGTATGGAAAATGCAAACGTATAGCGATACGTTTTTCAGCCAACAGCGGCGAATTGATCTGTACGGCAACAGCATCCAGTTGCTGATGCGCATAGGTTGTAACAGTCACCGGTACATTTTCAACGGTGAACCGGCTTTCCAATTTGCCGGTCCACATATCGAGTTGTTGATCGATGTTTTGAATATCTTCAATTGTAGCAATGCTACCATCCTTTTTAGTGATCTCCAGTCCGAGGTTACCGAGTTGTAACCGGTGCGGGTTCTGCCGGAAATAATCCACCGCTTTCTTGCTTCGTTCAGGTTCTTTTACCTGTACGGAATAGGTGATCTTTTTTCCTTCCAGGTTATACTCTTTCAGGGCTTCTTCGCGCCGGTAATTTTCTGTATTGGGAAAGCTGTGCCAGCCCCACTCCGATTGTGTTCCCAGCGGAACGCCTTTTTGATAATAAGCCGGGAAACTTTGCAGCCCGGTTACATCTGCCGTAAACGCAAATTGCCCATTGCCCACTGTTAAGGATCCCAGCGGATCTGCTTTACTGATGTGTATGGTGTGTCTTTGTACGACTGCTTCGCGGTTGATGGCAGCCGTTTGCGCCATGCTATTACTTACAGAAATACTACCTGCTATTAACCAGATCCATTTTTTCATAATCACGATTTCCCCTTACTTTCTCATTCTTTATTTCTAATTCTTCATTTCTAATTTCCATTATGGAACTTTTACAGCCTGGCGAGCCAGCAACTTCCAATTGCCTTTTTGTTTTTGCCAAACCAGTAAGATATTCAGTTTTACACTACCTGGGTTTCCTCCATCGTTGGTAGTGGCAGCTAATACATGACGCACAATAGCGGCATCACCTGCTACTGATATGGTTTGATTGGTGAGATCGATTGTTACAAAATCAGATTTACCTGTAGCGATGTTGTCAACAAAACTGGCTTTATCTTCTACCCTGCCACTGCTATGTCCATAACTCAACTGGTCGGCAGTTATATTTTGTAAGCCTGCTTTATCGCCATCGATCATGGCTTTGCGCAATGATTCCACAGCGGCAGTTACTGCAGCTTCGTCTTTACTTTGCGCCTGGGCGCCGCTTACGATTCCTGCTATCATAATTAGACAGATCAATTTTTTTATCATATAGACAATATTTATTTACCTCAATTTACATTCAACCATCGAAATAAACGGTCATTCAAACCAAACGGTCATTACTTTAATGCCGCAATCGTTACCGGTCCTAACAAACCTGAGGTTTCAGGTTGCCATTT
>DASUVL010000137.1:0-3306 GCA_036379015.1 Niastella sp. | reverse complement strand
CTGTTACTCATTTCAATTTATAGGTGAGGCTCACACTAAAACCCGTTCCCTTCTTTACTTTATAATTAACAAAATCCAGGGCTTTATTATAATCCTGTCCCTTTGGATCGTTATTGTCTTTCTCTGTAGGATAACTACCGTCACCGTTCCAGTTGTTACTGTAAATGACCGTATACTGGTTCAGCAAATCAGATATATTGAACCTGAGCTCTGCTTTCTGCTTCAGCAACTGAGTGCTCAGCTGTATATCTACTACATCCCTTGAATTTTCGTATTGTATGATACGGCTGTTTGTTCCACCATTTACAATACGCCGGCCAATGCGATTGTAAGCAACATTAGCTCCCCAAATCTTCGTTTGATAATTCAACCCCAGGTTAATGATGTAGGGAGATAACCCCTGAATAGGCCGGCTTCCGTTATCAATATAACTTGTGTCTTTTTGGGTGTAAGGACTTTTGGTAACCAGGTATTTTATTTCTCCTTCGAGGTAAGTAGCATTGGCGCTGAAAGTCAGGTTCTGCAACCATCCTGATGCCGGCGACATAAATGATAACGATTTTCTTATCTCCAATTCCACGCCCTTTGCTGTAGCGCTGTGCAGGTTCCAGTATTCGATCAGGTTATTGGGGCTCCCCAGAATATAGAAACGCTCAACCGGCTTATGAAAATTTTTGTAAAATACCGAGGCCGACAGAATTTCATTGCCCGATGGATAATATTCAACCCTGAAGTCGTAGTTTTTTATATGGGTCACCTGCAGCGCCTTCTGACCGGTCACCTGCATTTGCTCTATAAAGTCGAAATACACGTAGGGAGATCGTTCCACAAAATCAGGTCTTGCAAGGGTTTTGCTATAGGCAGCACGAATATTTAGTTTATCTGTTATGCTATAAATAAGGTTAACCGAAGGCAACCAGTCTTTCTCAGTATACACAGAATCGCTGAATACTGGAAAGCCATCCGTGTTATAGGTTTCGGTTGACATAGTGACCTGGTTGTTTTCGTACCGCATGCCACCCACCAGTCTCAATTGTTTTAATATTTTTAAATCCAGCATGGCGTACCCCGATTTCAGGAGTTGCTCTCCATCATACCGGTCACCAGTGCTTTCCGACCGGATGTAGGTGGGTACATACAACAGGTTTCCATTGGCAATGGCGCCCTGTGTAGCAATGGCATAATAAGGCAAACCCATGTTGTTTTTTTCAAAATCTACATCGGTGGATATGATCCGCAGCCCCGTAGCATCATAATCTGCTTCTCTTTTCGAATATGAATAACCCGTTTTAAAAGTTTGCTTTGCTTTGGCCACCATAAAAGGAATACTCAGGTTGCCACCATAGTTAGTCCTCGTTTCCTTCAACGTAGCGCCATATAATCCTCCCCAAAATAAACTGCGCTCTCCAAAATTGTACAGATAAGTATGCTTACCTGAGTCGGCATCACGGCCTACCAAATAACGCCCATCCGGTTGTTCCCGTTTCATGGTAATATAATCGCCGAACCAGTCTACTCTGAATTTTGAATTTAACAAACTATGCTCACCTTCCACCCGGCTTTGGATCATCCGGTTGGCGAGCGTAGTTTCACCGGTGCGGTTCTCAAAACCCGAATTGCTGATCTGGTAACCATACCGGTCGTCGTACTGGTTGCTGTACCGGTTATTGTATAAGTTTTTTAAAGCCAGTTTATGCCCTTTTGATTTAAACGCAACATTCAATAACCCGCCGATCGTTGTGTTGTACCGGTAGCGTTTATTCCAGTAATCGTAATTTTGCAGACTGCGGGCCTCTCCTTCTTCATACAACATTTCATTACGATAGGTAACTGCTGCAACGGCGCCTACACTACTATTGTTTTTAAACATTTTGTTTGCCCCTCCCGATATCTGGTAGTTTTGCATGGGCGTGTACTGATACCGGTAGGTTTGCCAGCGGTTGGGTATCTGTTTTCCTATATTACGCATGGCCGCAGTATCTTTGCCACCATGATATTTTACATATTCCTGCTGATCAAACAGCCTGCCATCACCAAACCATTTGCGATCTTTATCTACTATTCCTAATGCTGCATTTTTATCACGCTTATGACTATAAAAATCTTTTCCCGTGCTTTCCGTATTAAAACCTGTTCCAATGCTCACATTCAGAAAATTACGAAAGGGCACATCAGTGGTATTGATCTGTACCATACCGCCGGTAAATTCACCGGGCAGATCGGGTGTAGCGGTTTTGTTCACTATTACATTATCTACCAGTGAACTGGGAACAATGTCAAAACTGAAATTTCTTCTGTTGGGTTCAGTACTGGGTAACGAAGCGCCGTTGATCAATACATTATTATACCGGTCGCTTACGCCGCGGATGGTTACAAACCGGTCGCCCTGCACAGTAATGCCGCTTACGCGTTTCAGCACCTGGCCGGTATTGTTATCAGCTGTAACACGGATCTGTTCTGCGCTGATGCCATTGGTCATACCGGCGTTGTTCTTTTGCGTCATCAGCAAGGAACGGGTGCTTTCTTTACGGGCGCCGCCGGTTACTACTACTGCCTGCATCTGGTTCGAAGCTGCATTAAGCACTACACTCAAGTCGGTGATTTCACCTTCCTTCACAACTGCGTCGGTAACACGGCGCGACTGATGCCCTACGAATGAAAATTTCAAAGTATAGGTTCCTGGTGGCAGCGTTAATACATAATCACCATTAACAGAAGTGGTGGTTCCTTTATCAATCGATTCTACCGTTACAGTCACACCCGGCATCACCTCATTTTTATCGTCGCGGATGACGCCGGTGATCTTACCCGAACGGGAATTATTCGTCGATACAGGAACCACCGTTGGTGTGGTGTTTACTTTTACAGCAATGGTATTACCCAGCAGGTTGAACTCCAGGTTAGCGAGGCGTTGCAGGTTTTCCAATGCATTTCCCAGTGTTATATTTTCGAAAACAAAGGATTTGATATTTATTTTCTCCAATTGGTCGCGGGTATACGAAAACGTATAGTCGCTGCGTTTATCTAATTCTTCAATAACTTGTGCAGCGGTAGTGTTTTTTAATGAAATAGAGATCTTTTCTTTTAATGTAATGACCTGTCCTGATGAGAACAGGGTCGATGAAAAATAAATGAATACAGTTAGAATTACGGTTAGTTTATTCATATCACGATTCTTGTTCTTGATAGCTATATTATCTTGTTTAGTGTTTTGCGTTCTTGTTGCCTCGACGCTCTTGTTGTCTTTAGCTTTCCGCGCTTAACTTCCTCTTTGCCTCGATGCCTTGTTGCCCTTATGCCTTCTTC
>DASUVL010000136.1:0-11143 GCA_036379015.1 Niastella sp. | reverse complement strand
CAATTGTTACAGGCAGATCCTGAATACCCATCCTGTTAGCAGTCTTACGACCGATCAAAAAAACCAGGCATGGGTACTCTTTCGCAACCTGTATGCTGCAGCACGCGACAGCCAGGTAAATGCGTACATCGTTAAAAGTGTTCCACTGCCCAATAACGATACACTGGTAAACCAGGGCTATAGAGTACACTTTCCCAACAGTGACAAACAGCTGGCACAGCAATATGGCGATGAATGGTCGTGGTTTCCGGCCACACCCGACGAAGAGCCCGATCTTACCCATATACCAGGAGGAATTACGGTTGAAGCCATGTATGAGAGCCGTTGTAACGGTTACATACAGCTATGGAAGCAAACCCTGGAGAAATGCGCGGCTCTTGCTGCCCGACCGGACAAGGATGCAATATTAAACCAGATCACCACAGGCATAGCGGAAGTTTGCTATAAGGCAAGTAATGAATCGCATCCGTTTGGCGCTTCAAATGTGGCGCCCAATTGGCCCAACGATGGGTCGCCCCGCAGCTTTGAAGAGGTAATAAATAGTGTGTTTATTCAATACGGTATAGCTACTACTGAATTATGTAACCCTTATGTTATTGATTTTCCCAAACCCTATGAATACATTCCGCCTCGCAGTGAAAAACTAATTGGCTCCTTTGACGCCTGTCATTGCAGCCGTCTCAGGCAGTTAGAGGATTCGGCCACGGCAGCAGGTTATAATGGAGGAAACATACAGGGGCTGAACAATTACCTGAGAACAAAATATGGTGATACGTTGACTGCCGACCTGCATTACAGTATGAGCATCAATTGCAGCAGGATAGGCCGAACCATATGTACAGATACATTGGTAACCATCGCCTATAGCTGTACCGCTGCACTTCCTTCGTGCAACTGTGCCAGAAGCACTTTGTCGCCCGGCGTTTGTTACATTAAGTGCCGGCAGAATGTATGTACCGTTATTAAAGCGATACCGCTGATTAATCTCCAGCCACTACCCGCCTTTTTGGAATGCGGGTATGTAAACACCAATAGCAATTGCCTTAGCTGTGCCCAGATAAGCTCCCTGGTAGCGGAATTCAAAACGCAGTTGGGCGCCCCATATAACGTGGGACCGGTATTCACTGGCACCGACATTACCCCAGCCAACGTACGGAATAATATCCTTTTTCAAAAGTTCGTTAACTACCGCACCGGTTTTCAATATAACTGGATAGATTATGCCAATGCAGCAGTGGCCACCAGTTGTAACCTGGCCAATTATGCCAGTAATACCAATGCCACCCAGCAGGTTATTTGTGGTATAACCACGTTGCCTTCCGACACCGCTGGTTTGGCGCTTACCGAACCGCCCTGCCAGCGCGTAATTAATATGGCTACTGCATGGGCCCATGAAATATACATTGCCCGCAAAACCAGGTTGCTTGGCGAATTCGAATCGCAATATCGTTCCCGCTGTATGGCTGCCAGGGATATTGAACAATTCACGGTTGCCTATACATCAAGAGAATATCATTACACGCTGTATTACTACGATATGGCAGGCAACCTGGTGAAAACGGTACCACCCAAAGGAGTAAAACCCAACTTTAGTAAGGCCTTCACAGATAGTGTAAAAAATGCCAGGATCAGCAATACCGTTGTTACCCCCGCACATGTACTACCAACCAACTACCGGTACAACGGCCTGGGAGCTATAGTAGCGAAAAACACACCGGATGCCGGCACAAGCCAGTTATGGTACGACCGGTTGGGACGCCTGGCCGTAAGCCGGAACGCACAACAGACAGTAGATGGCAAATACAGCTATACAATATTTGATGCATTGGGCCGGGTAACCGAAGTGGGGCAGAAGCCGCACACAACCGCCATGACCCAAACCATCAGCCAGGATACGGTGGCTTTAAATACATGGATCAATACCAATGGTGGTGTTAAAGAACAGATCGTATTTACGATGTATGATGTGGCGTATCCGCCCTTGCTAGGCATGTATATGACCCAGCAAAACCTGCGTAACCGGGTAAGCTATACAGGCACCAAAAAACTCTTCACCGATAACGAGCACTATACAGCCACTTTTTATACCTATGATATTCACGGAAATGTAGATACGCTGCTGCAGGATTATAAAGGTATTGCCTCCATGAACGGCAGTAATAACAGGTTCAAATTGATCACCTACAATTACGACCTCATCAGCAATAAAGTAAACAGGGTTAGCTACCAGCCGGGTAAAGCAGATGCTTTTTATCATCGCTATAGTTATGATGCAGAAAACCGGCTGGTAAATGTTGAAACAAGCCGCGACAAAATAATATGGGAAAGAGATGCGGCTTACACTTATTATAAACACGGTCCGCTGGCCCGCAGTGAACTGGGACAGCTACGGGTGCAGGGTATTGATTATGCGTATACGCTGCAGGGCTGGCTGAAAGGGGTGAACAGTACAACAATAACCAACGGCAGGTTTGATATTGGGCAGGATGGTGTAACCACCGGCGCCAATAGTGTAGTAGCCAGGGATGTATTGGGTTACGCCTTGCACTACTACGATAACGGCAGTACCGTAAGGGATTATAAAGCTATTGGTAGCACAACTGCTTTTGCATGGCCCGTCGGTGCTGGTTTAACATCACTGTATAATGGAAACATCGCGGCTATCAGTATTAACAACCGCGGATTAGCCAGGAGCACAGCAGACTCCGTATTACCGCTGGCATATAAATACCGGTACGACCAGCTGAACCGGCTAGTAAGTATGCAGGCCTATAAGGGGCTTGATACTGCCACCAACGTATTTACTGCTGTTGCTATTAATGATTACAAAGAAGCAGTAGGTTATGACCCCAATGGCAATATAAGAACGTACAACCGCAAAGGAGCCCCTTCCGCCGGAAAGCCGCTGGAAATAGATGCCCTTACTTATAATTACAATGCCAATACCAACCAGCTGAATTATGTGCAGGATACTGTAACGGCAACAAACTATACAGAGGATATAGACACACAAAGCAGCGGCAACTATACCTATGACGCTATTGGTAATGTAAAAACAGATGTAAAGGAAGGCATTACCAATATCGCCTGGAATGTATATGGAAAAATTACCGGCATTACAAAAACCGGTAGCAATATGGCCTATTCTTACGATGCTGGCGGCAACCGCATCAGTAAAATAGTACAGGGCGATACCACTATATATGTGCGCGACGCCAGTGGAAATGTATTATGTGTATATGAACGGCGTGCTGCCGTTGGTTTGCAGCAATCGGAAGTGCACCTGTATGGAAGCAGCCGGTTAGGCATGATCACCAAACAAACGGTAACTCCTTTACCCGTACCTCTGGCCAATGGTTTTGGAACAGCTACGCTGGCTGCATGTACGCGTAACGAAAAGAACTTCGAGCTAACCAACCACCTGGGCAATGTGCTGGCAACCATCGGCGATAAAAAATTACCCCACACCAGCAACGACAGCACCTGGGATTATTTCGACGCCGATGTGGTAACGGCTACCGATTATTACCCGTTTGGGATGATGATGCCGGGTAGGAAGTATACCGCGGCTAATAGTTACCGGTATGGATTTAACGGAAAGGAAAATGATAATGAAGTAAAAGGAGAGGGGAATCAGCAGGATTATGGCATGCGGGTGTATGATACGCGGTTAGGAAAATTTTTGAGTGTGGACCCCTTGAAGGATGATTTTCCATGGTATACACCTTACCAGTTTGCCGGCAATACACCAATACAGGCGATTGATTTAGATGGAGCCGAAGAGTATCACTTTACTCTTAAAATAGATAAGGAAACGGGAGATCCTACCCTGACTCATGTTAAAACAGAAGAAACTTCCTGGTATAGCTTTGACCCTAAAAAAATTATTATCGATTACAATTCGGAAACTTATGAATTTACTGAAAAAGGCGTCCTTGGTGTTAGTTATACAGAAAATACATTTGAAAATCTGGATGCCTGGTTTAAAGCTCCTGAATCTTTTGTTGATGAAAACGGGAAAGTGATAGAGTTCACCCGGATATTTAGCTCTACCAAGGAGGTTAATGGGGAAATGATTGACGTTGTGCTGGACGAATGGTCTAAAACTGATAAATTTTCGAGGAGCAGGAAGGGAGTTAAAGCCCCAACCCTTAAACGAGTTAACCCTAATGCAGGTCTAAAGCCCAAACCCGCAAATGCTCCTTCTGGCAATGGGAAAAAAAGTAATAAGGGAATGAATAACCCCAACACGAGAAGAGCAGCTGATTTAGGTAATAGAGTTCATTATGACCAACTCAATGGCGGCCCGGCTGGCTCAGTAGGATTGCCAACAGAATTACAGGCCAGATACCCTAACACCGTTTTCAAATTTACCAGGCGTGGACAAAGTGGCGCTGATGTACAAGTTGTGGGAGGGTTACACCCTTCAAAATATTCCAACTCAACATGGGCTCCCGGAAATAATCATGCTGATTTTAAACCTAATTCACCTTCCGGAAATAAGAAATTTGCCACAGAGGTGAAGAATGGTAAATTGCCAAAGGATACACAAAAATTAAATTATGATCCGAATACCGGAGCGCTACAATAAATTCATTTTATGGAACAATTAGATGTTTGGTCTCTTATTCAGGCAGGCTTATTCGAGGAGGCCTGTAAAAAGGCAGATGTTGAATATGAAGAAACAAAAGATGTATTCTTATTAAGAAATAAGGTTTATGCATTGTTGCATTTGGAAAAATATCAGGAGTGCATATTGTTAAGCCATAAAATAATTGATTTACGAAATGGTGACACAGATTCTGATTTTATTTTTTGCGGCATAGCAAATTGGTTAATAGGTAATAAATCAGAAGCCGTACAACTATGGCATAATGGCGAAAATTGCAAGTATACAGATGCAGCAGGTGGTGTAGAACTACAGGTGATCCTGTATTTTGCATCAATACGACTGACAGATGAAACTTTAAGATCGGGTGTTGTAAAAACTCTAAAAAAAGTATTGAAGTCAAAGCGCAGCATTAGTTGGCCGGGGCCATTAGGAAAGTATATTTTAGGAGAAATTACGGAAGAAGTTTTGTTTGCTAATATTTCTAATATACCAATTCTTAAAGAAAGGCAATTATGTCAGGCTAATTTTGCAATCGCAATAAAAGAATTAGAAAAAGGCAATACCATTGAATACAAAAGGAAATTGCAGGAAAGCATTGGTTATGGTTCCTCTTCATATCTTGAACAGGTGTTTTATCTGGCTAAAGGAGAATTAAAATTAAGTTATATGATTACCAACTAATACATGAGAAAATGACCTTAAAAAAATACCATCTACACATCTCTGCCATCCTGCTGCTAGCCGTTTGCCACTTGCAATTTGCCGGCAGGGAATTCAACAAACGCAGGATGTTATACCCCGGCTGTATCACCACCGGTAACCAGGTGGTAACATTGCCCAACATACCTGCTCCGCTTATTGCCACCCCGGCCAGTGGCGGTAATTGCGGCGGCAGTTATGCCTACCAGTGGATGATCTCCGAAGGTGGTCTTTATTACACCGAGATTGCAGGCGCAACCGGACCGAGTTTATCTTTTCTCCCCCACCTTCAGGCCGTCAATATTGCCCCACCCGGTACAATGCCCGATCCCAAAAGATATTATATAAGAAGAGCAACCTGTGGCAGCGAAGTGAAGTATACTGCCCCTGTAACTATTACCAGGCAATAATGCTGCCTATAATTATAGGGAAGAGTGATCTTGCCGGGGGCATTAAGTTGCTTTGAGGTAACCACAGAAACGGAGTATGTTTACCTCAGAAAAAGTATTGGTTCCAGTATGCAAAGGTACCCAATATACTCCTGATTATTTCAAACCTAAAGTTATAGCTAGCTGAAGCACGGCCGTTCTATTTGACCGGCTTACAGGCAGTGTGCAACCTGCAACATCAATTTGATGACTGTCGATCGTATTTATATGATTTACTGCCACTATGTACGATTTATGGATCTTTAAAAATTTGTCCCGGGGAATCCTGTCTTCTATTGCTTTGAGGCTTGAATAAACAGTGTATTTTCTGCTTGTAGTAACGATATTAATGTAATTCAGCATGGCCTCGATATAGAGAATATTGTCAACCATAATTTTTTCGAAACGATGATTGCATTTGACATAAAAGAAATCGGGCCGTTCGGTAATTGATTTTATTGTTTCGGAGCCATTGACCTTTGCCAATGCTTTCTTACCTGCCCTTAAAAAACGTTCAAATGTTACTGGTTTCATCAGGTAATCTGTAACATCCAGTTCAAATCCTTCTATAGCATATTCCGGAAATGCAGTTATAAATATAACCTGTTGAAAAATATCCTGATTTTTTAAAAAATCGAGGCCTGTCATTTGAGGCATTTGAATATCCAGAAAGATCAGGTCAACCAACTCAGCTTGCAGGATCTCCCTGGCAATGGCAGGATTACGTGCCGCACCAACCAATTTCAGGAAAGGCACTCTTCCAATATAGCTTTCAATTTGCTTCCTGGCAAGCGGTTCGTCATCTACAATTAAACAATTAAGCATTATTTCAATGTTAGTGTTAAATTTATAATGTACTTGTCATTACTGATCTCTTCACGGAGTTGATAGTTATTCCCGTAAATCAGTTCCAGCCGCTTCCTCACATTAATCACGCCGATGCCCTTATTCATATTGCTCCCATTTTGACGACTTATAACATCAAAGGAATTAATGCAATAAAATGTCAGTTCACTATTCCTACAATTGATTCCCACATGTATAATATTTTCTCGATTATCATAATCCGAAACATACTTAAAAGCATTCTCCACGAAGGGTATAAGCAATAATGGCGCTATCAATAAGTTTTCAAATTCACCTTCAATTAAAAGCGTAGCACTGCAATTATCGTTACGGATACTTTGCAAAGTAAAATAGTTCCTAATATAATCGAGCTCTTTCGCAATCGGAATAAAATCAGTATTGCATTCGTATAGCTGGTAGCGCAGTAATTCCGCAATGGATATTAATGTACCCTTTGCACTTTCAGGGTTCAGTTCCAATTGTGTATATAAACTATTTAGAGAATTAAACAGAAAATGGGGGTTGAGTTGGGCTTTCAGGTAAGTTAGTTCGGCCAACGATTTTTCTTTCTCCAGAACTTCCACTCTGCGTCCCACTTCGAACCTGTCTATAGCCAGTTTTACAAAGCAACCGGCAAGTACACCTAATAAGGCAATGAAAAAACGATTGTATTGTAAATCGGAAAAAGTCCATGCAAAATCAAACTTAATGGGTATCAGCATATGATGTAAGAAGATTCCCATAACCCATGACGAAATTCCTGCTAATAAAACAGTTAGCAGAACAGATAACAGGATCAGCTTTCCTATGCTTTTGCGCCGCAGATAATCAGGTATTATATATAGATAGATGATATAAAATGCTACAATGATCAGGCTGACATCCAATGCAGAAAAGTATAACCTGTTCAAATCATTACTGACATAGAAATACACTACGCGGTTCCACATAAAAAAGAAAACAATCCAAAACAAAGAATGCAGAAAAAATGTACGCATTCGTTAATGTATGCAAATCGGCATGATACCCTTTGGAATTTTATAGCAACGGCTGTTTTCCCGGGACGAACGACCGAAATATTTTCATTCCGTGTACCTGGTATAAATTTTCATGCACTTGATATAATTATGATCAGTGTATCAGCAATACTCCAGAACTTGTAAAAAAAAGTATGAGAATACTCACTGCTATGCTCTGCTGCTGGTTTGTGCATACCTGCCACGCACAAACTAAAGATTCTGCAAGCCTTGCGGCTGCATTTTATTTCAATGAAACAGCCATCGCCAGCCGGAATCAACATATATGGAACGCACAACTCTACGGCCCAACACTTTTTGTAGAGCCTCAGTCTAGAATAACTTATGCCAATATGCCCGATAGCGCCCAGATATTGAAACGGGATGGTGATATTTATAAAGGTGTTTTGCCGAAAGAAGTAATGATCGCTAATACATCGATCTTTTGGCAGGGAAAAATGTGGTCAGTTATATTATGGCCTTTACCGGCAGATCGTGATGAGCGTATAAACCTGGTGCTCCATGAATCATTTCACCGGATCCAGCATACACTTGAACTGCCCGATAAAACCCCGACCATTGACCATTTAAGTAACATATACGGGCGAATTTATTTTTTGCTGGAATTACAGGCTTTAAAAGCTGCATTACGTAACCCTGTCAGCGCCCGCAGTATTGATTTATCCAATGCGCTGCTTTTCCGGGAAAAGAGACGCAAACTTTTCCCCGCCACATTTAACAATGAAAGGATCTTAGAAATGAGTGAAGGCCTTGCTGAATATACAGGCGTATTACTTGGCCGGCAGCCAGATAGCATCCGGCAGCATTTATATAATCAAATTGATTCTGCCCAGGAGCGCAAATCTCTTATCCGTTCCTGTGCTTATATCACCGGCCCTGCTTATGGGTATTTGCTGTACGAAAAATTTCCCGGCTGGACGCTACAAGTTGATTCTAATTCAGATTTCCCGGCGCTGATCTCAAAATATTATCATATCCATTTGCCAAAGCACCATATAGACGGGGAAGTAGCCGCACGGGAAAAGAAATATAATAGTAACGCCATCATTGCATCGGAGAAAATAAAAGAGGAAAAGCGCCGCCAAACCGTACATCAATACGTTGACCTTTTTACGCGGCAACCGGTTTTAACTATCAACCTGATAAAAATGAATATAGTCTTTAATCCCAACACCCTGGTTGATCTGGGCACGTATGGAACCATTTACCCCACAGCGGAAGTAAAAGATGCCTGGGGGCAGCTAATGGTAACAGCTACCGGCATGCTTATGAAGGATTGGAAAATAATAACTTTACCGGCCGATGGTATATACATAAAAGACCGTGTAATTGAGGGAAAGGACTGGAAACTACAATTAAATGAGCATTGGGAAATGGTCAAGGTAGATGAGCTTCATTTATCTTTGGCTTATAATGGCCGATCTATTTCTTTTTAGATTTTGCAGATTAACCTTAACCAGATTTATTGAAACAGGCAACCTGTTTGGCGCCGAAAGTAATGACATGAAAACGAAATACGGGGAATCTAGTGTGAAGTATGGGATAAACCAGGCTTCTAACAAGGAAACTTCGAACAAAAGAGCCTTCAAATCCAACGACTTGAAGGCTCTTTGTATTTTTTATAAGTCGACCACAGCGTAGTAGCGACATAGCAAAATCCCATATAAGACCTACGTTTCAATTTTAAATAAATCATCTAATGACCATTCCTGACAAAATCAAAAGCTTTCTTTCAGACACAACTGATGTTTCGCTTGGTTATAACGAAATCAACTTTTTTCAGCCGAACGATTTGAATGAGGAACAGATAGGTTACCGAATTGACCAAATTGGTAACTCACTTATAACAGGAAATGACGGAGATTGGCAAGAAGAATGGCTGGTTATTGGAACTGACCAACTTGGCGACCCAATTATTGTCGATGTGATTACTCCCGATTTAACAGTTTTAAGTGCAGCACATGGTGTCGGTAGATGGGAGCCGTTAGTAATTGCTGAGAGCTTAGACAGCTTCGCAAATATCATTTTTATTCTAACCACCATTTCTAAAGATAGAACTCAACCGGCAGACCTTGACAAGAATCCAATTACCGACATGGAAAGACAAGAAGCACTGAAACAAATTGAACAACAAAATCCGGGGGCAGAAATCGAATATTGGGAAAGTTTTTTTGACGATAATTGACTGGACGAAAAGGCAGCCCTGGTACATCCTTTTTAGGGATATTCACCCAATATTTCTGCTGCCTTGTCCAATTTCGTCGGGGTGGCTGGACAAGTCGAACACTCAATAAGTGAGTTAGCTGAAATTCAAAAATTTATACATCATAAAAAATAATTGCCAACGTTAACGTTAAAGTGTGATTTACGGGATTAAGGGAATAAGTTATCTTCACATGAAAGATCGCCAACATCAAAAAAATCAAAAACCGTGCACTTCACTAAAGTAGTTCCAAGTATCTTTTACGCAGATATTCAAATCGCCCTTAAAACTTTTATCGACTGCCTTGAATTTACCATCGGACATGACGAACTACACACTAACAACCCTTTTTGTGTAGTCGTCAAAGATGGCCTGAGCATCATGCTTTTCCAGAATGTAGAGTACGCTGAAAAAGAACATCCAGAGATCCGACTTGTGACCAACAATATCCAGGAAGTGTATGCAAAGGTTGCCTCGAAATTCCCGGAGCTGTTACATCCAAATCTTAATGAAGTGACAGTAAGGCCTTGGGGCGCCAGGGAGTTTGCAATGCTGGATGGACAGATTGGAATCAGGGTGCAACAATGGCCAGATTGAGTTAAATGTCTCGTCGAATATTTGAAGACTAAACTGTAAATCCTACAATGCGTCATCTTTTAACTTTAACTTTGGTAATATTTGTGTCCTGTCAGAATGACTCAGACTCAAACCAAAAGAATATTGTAGCGGGTTCTCAAACTATACGACCATCCGATACAGTAAGAGTATACAAGTTTTCCGATTTCAAAGTAGACACATTTAACGGCAAAAAAGCAACTGTAGATGTAGAAAGCAATCAGTTAGCAAAGAAACACTGGTTAGCATTTATTCCTCCCAGTACCAGTTCAAAACTTGCTTTTGCAGGCCATTTCGCGACCGTTAGGTGGCAGCACCCTGCCAATGCTGTTGGCGGACTTATTGTCGATCTTGTGAATGGAGACATCTTTGAACTTCCAAAATGTACATTGGGGTATTCTTATACCAAAACCAGCAGATTGCTAATTGTAAACCCAAATGGACAAGAAAATGATTGTTACTCCTGTAAGCGAGAGTACTGGATTTGGGACGACTCACTTAAGGTTTTCAGTATTTTAAATAAATGATTTTGTGCAATAGTGGGGAAGCGTTGGCTACTACATTTTTTGAATCCATCGATAATCGGCGCCTTTTGGCAATTTTCACCCTGCCATTTTGAATTGCCTTCCTGTTTTTATATTTTACAGGCCAAACCTCTTTCTACATGCTTACAAAATTATCGATACTGATATGTGGCGGCAGG
>DASUVL010000135.1:0-7738 GCA_036379015.1 Niastella sp. | reverse complement strand
GTAATTTTTTTCATCTGAAAATATAATTGTTGTTTTGGCCAGATGCCCGCCCATATGACCGGTCGGACGGGGAACTTACTCCCGACAAGTCGGGACAAAATTTTCATTGACTCTTTCATAATGAAAATTTTGCCATGGACGTCTCATACTACTAATCAAAACAAATTTAACTACTGCAAGTTTAGTGTATTAACAGGTTACAAAAAATTGGGGCTGCTTCATTTTTTGTGAAACAGCCCCGGTGACAACACATAGCACTAATGCTCAAAGAAAAACGGTGAATTATTTTGCACCTTTTTAACAAAAAGGAGATGTAATGTCTGCTTGCTACAATCCATACCAGGTTGTAATGTTAGATGAATATAATATACAATCCGGGTAATTCCAAATAAACATTGCAACCGGTACGCGTACACGTATATACGCTCAAAATATTTATTTGTTACGAAGGTTTTCCAGCATATCCTTTGTCATTTTTATCAGATCGTATTCATGTGACCAGCCCCAGTCATTGCGGGCAACCGTATCATCAATACTTTGCGGCCAGCTATCGGCGATAGCTTGCCGGTAATCAGGTTCATAACTGATGCTGAATTCAGGAATATAATTTTTGATAGTGGCTGCAATTTCTTTTGGTGAGAAACTCATAGCCGATATGTTATAGGATGTGCGGATGGAGATATCTGCAGCTGGTGCTTCCATGAGTTCAATGGTTGCTTTAATGGCATCCGGCATATACATCATGGGCAGGTAGGTATCTTCTCTTAAGAAGCAGTTGTATTTTTTTTCTTCCAGCGCTTCATGAAATATCTCTATGGCGTAATCGGTTGTACCGCCACCGGGGGCAGATTTGTAAGAGATCAAACCAGGGTAACGAAGGCTGCGTACATCAACCTGGTAACGCTGGTGATAATAATTACACCAGAACTCACCGGCGTACTTGCTAATGCCATACACGGTGATGGGCTCAATAATGGTTTGTTGCGGACAATGCTGTTTTGGTGACGTAGGTCCAAATACGGCAATACTGCTGGGCCAGTATACTTTGTATATTTTTTCTTCCCGGGCAATATCCAGTACGTTCAGCAAGCCCTGCATGTTCAAATGCCAGGCGAGGTTAGGATTTTTTTCACCCGTTGCAGAAAGGATGGCGGCCAGCAGATAGATCTGTGTAATGTTCTGCCTGATCACCTGTACGTGCAGCATTTCTTTGTTCATTACATCAAGGCTTACGTAAGGACCAGTGCCTTTCAGCAGATCGTTCTCTTCGCGCAGGTCAGATGCAACGACATTATTATTGCCATAGATCTTACGCAAGGCCAGTGTTAATTCTACACCAATTTGGCCCGATGCGCCAATTACAAGTATTTTTTCTCTAATCATTAATAAACGGTAGTTAGTTTTTGTAGTCGCAAAAGAAAGGAAAAAAGGGCAAATACCAATGTGATAATGTGATAATTCGATAATGTGATGATGTCTATTGGTCAATCTGCTTGAAGTAAGCACTTTTTGATTTATAAACACTTGATTGTTATACAGTTAAGCTTTGTTAGCCTGCCCAAACCGCGTGAACTCATAATCACATTATCACATCATCTAATTAGCTAATTAGTTTTATACCTTTGCGGCATGAAAAAAATGCTTACTGATCTTTTTACCGGCCAGCGATACGATGAAAAAAACTTCTTTTTGATAGCTGGTCCCTGTGTAGTGGAAAGTGAAGAATTGCTGCTGGAAGTAGGAGATAAAGTATCCACTATTTGTCGCAACCTGGGCATCCCGTATATATTTAAAGCATCTTACCGTAAAGCGAACCGCACCAGTGCTTCTTCCTTTACCGGATTGGGTGATGAAACCGGGTTACAGCTGTTGCAAAAAACAGGCGCAACTTATAAAGTTCCGGTTACAACAGATATTCATGCCCATGATGAGGCAGCCATAGCAGCCAAATACGCTGATATCTTACAAATACCCGCCTTTTTGTGCAGGCAGACCGATCTGCTTATTGCAGCGGCTGAAACCGGTAAAATTGTGAATGTAAAAAAAGGACAGTTTGTAAGCGGCCCTTCTATGAAGTTTGCCGTAGAAAAAATAATAAAAGCAGGAAACGATAACGTGATCTTAACTGAACGTGGGAACACTTTTGGTTACCAGGATCTGGTGGTGGATTATCGTAACATTCCCTGGATGAAAGAACATGGCGCGCCGGTGGTAATGGATTGTACGCATAGCCTGCAGCAACCCAATCAAACAACCGGGGTTACCGGTGGTAATCCGCAACTGATTGGCACTATTGCCAGCGCTGCTATTGCTTCAGGCGCCGATGGATTGTTTATTGAAACACACCCTAACCCGGCTGTGGCCAAAAGCGATGGCGCCAACATGCTGCGGCTCGATCTGTTGGAGAATTTATTGCAACGCCTGGTGAAGATCAGAAAAGCGGTGGTATAGTGGTGAATGGTCAATGAAATCGTGAATGGTCAATGGTGAATGGTGAATGGGTACCTGATTGTTGGGTATAATCAATAAATCAAGCCTCGCTTTTGAATAAATGATAATGCCCTTATAGTGATGATCTCGCTATAAGGGCATTTTATTTTTAGTCTTTAGTGAGGCCTGAAGTTTATAGTGAATCTTGCATAAAGAGCATATTCACCATTCACCATTGACCATTCACCATATTACTTCTGTAAACGTACAGTATCAACAACGGTAACATTACCGGTTGTTACAACGACGCCAGTTTTAACCTGCGATTTGTAGGTTAGATCAGTAGGCCAGTATTGCATGGTATACGTAGCTGCCGGTACACCTTTAATAAAATAACCACCGCTTAAGTCGGTAAAAGTGGTCATGGTATCAGTACCATTAATGGCATAAACAGCTGTGCGTACAGTGCTGGGAGTAACTGCTCCTTTAATACTGCCGCCCACTGCATTTAAAACAGTACGGATAACCGGTTTCAAAATATACTTGCCGTTACCGGTTGGTACAATTGATCTGCCGGCATCAAAATCCAACACCATAGTATACAGGATACCACCTGTTACATCTTGCTGAACATTCAGCTTTAAACCGCTTTGTTGAGCGCTTGGTGTTTCGAGGGGGGTCGTTATACCATTAACAACAATGGAGTTGTTAGATCCCAGGACCAGGCGGATCTGGTGCAATTTGCCGGAAGAGATCTCGGCATTGCACAACAAAGTGTCTTTGTCATTAACCAGGTTGAGCAAATTGTAAACGCCTTTTTGTACACCAGCTAAAGACTGCCAGCCTTTGTCATCTTCGCCGGTTACGTTGATCTGTACATCTTTTATGTCGATGAAAACAGCATCATAAGCCGCAGGATCATCCGTTAAACGGATCTCCAGTTTGGCTTTTTCATCAGAATCTTTGTCGGAACAGGAAAAAAGGGCTAAGGACAAAAAGGAACAAAAGAAAAGGGACTTGAGAAAATTGGATTTCATAGCGTGCATAAATTTAATATATGCGCTAAGGAACCAAAACTATACCACACATAAAAAACTAATATGAAAAAAGCTCTCCCGGCTATGTCGGGAGAGCTGCAAAGATTTGTTTTTCAATAGCATTACTATGTGAAAAAATATTTATAAACATTTTTTCACATCTTATATTGGATTAAAAAACGGGGGAGTAATAATTTTATATGCTGTAGATATACGGAAAACTGTACCGGAATTTTACTATCGGGTATCTAATATAGTCATAACAATAGCCGCAAAAAGTATGCGCATTATTATTATAGTGAATTTAACATTTTATAAACAAAATTCATAGTTGCACAAACGAAGCAGGATTTGATTTCTGATTTCGGGATTTCGAGATTTAGGGATTTGTCAGAAGGCAAAAACTTGATGAAATCTCAAAATCCCTAAATCTCAAAATCAGAAATTGTAGGATCTACATTTCAATTAGATAGTTTTCTTCTGTGAGAGCAATTGACTTGGCAGCATACCAAACTCTTTTTTAAATGCGATGGTGAAGTTGCTTAGGTTTGAATAGCCGAGTTCCATGGCTACTTCTTTTACCGAATACTTACCTGTTAATAATTTATCCTGCGCAGCATGCATGCGGGCTTTCTGAAAATATTCATAAATGGGAAAGCTGTACATGGTCTTAAAATCCTTTTTCAGCTTCGATTCACTCACTGCGGCTATTTTGGCCAGTTGTTGTATAGAAGGCGGAGTTTGTAAAACATTTCTTGTTAACAATCGTTCAATATGCATAACCCGGGCAATGTCATCGTGTGTAAGTGGTAGCCTGTATGCAGGATTGCTCATTTTCTCAAACAGGCTTGCAAAGAACCGTTCTATCAACAGCATCATCCGGTTTTGAAGAATGGTTAAACGCAATGGATTATCTTCTTCTACATGGCAAATGGTTTTCATCCACCTGCGATACCGGGCATCCAGCGGTACTATGTTAATGCTCTCTGCTTTTAATGATATGTAGGATGATAGCACTTCTTCAACCCGGTCTACCTGAAAATACTGAGCCAGCCATTGTTTGCTGAATACGATGTTCACGCCTTTGTAGGTACAGCCTGCTGTTCCCTCGTATGACCATTTGTATAATGAGCTGGTGAGGTAAGCCAGTGCTTTATTGGTATTTTTTTCCCTTATTTTTTCTTCACCAACAGAAATAGTTAATGATTGAGGTATGGTGAGCTCATCAAAACGCAGTGTATAATATTCTTCCGTTGTTGTTTTATTAATATGCACCTGCCAGTCCTGGTGCAGGGTGCAATCCATAATATACGCATGCAGTCCATTAGGAACATGCAGATGCCGAAAGCTGCCTGTTCCGATAGCTTCAGGAAATAACAATTGATTATTGTGCACCGGTACCGTTAACGCAACGGCCATCGCATGCACCAATTGTTCAAAATTGGTATCAGTATAATCAAATTCAAACACAGCGCCTTGTTTACAGCTAATAGTTCAAATAGCATACCTTCCCCAATCAGCATTGGTTTGGTAACAGACCGAACTCAAAAGTTCTATTGATATTTCAGGGGGTTACGGCGCAAAGACAGGATGTACCGTTTAATATTCATCCAAAACGCCAGAATGAAATAAATAATAAGCGGAGAACCCATGGTAAGAAAGGATACGTAGATAAACCAGGTACGAATGCGGGATGTAGCAATGCCCAGCCGTTCGCCGATAGCGGAACAAACGCCAAAAGCCTGCCATTCTATAAAGTGCCTGAAGCGGTTCATGCCTCTAAATTAAACTATTCATTAAAAATGTGCAAGCATTCAATTTCACCCTACCCATTTTTTAGGTAACTTTGCACAACTTTTTTATACGTTTGATCACTTCTTAAACGAAAAATCATGGTTTTTGATCTGGACTTAATTAAAAAAGTTTACGCCGCAATGCCAGAAAAGGTTGCAGAAGCGCGTAAACTGGTAGGCCATCCCCTGACATTAGCAGAAAAAATATTATATGCCCACCTGTTCGTTCCGGCAGAAAAAGCATACGATCGCGGGGTTGATTATGTGGATTTCACTCCTGACCGTGTTGCAATGCAGGATGCAACCGCACAAATGGCTTTATTACAGTTTATGACCTGCGGACGTGCAAAAGTGGCCGTTCCTTCAACTGTGCATTGTGATCACCTGATTCAGGCCAAAACCGGCGCTCAGGAAGACCTGAAAACCGCCAATGAAGTTAATAAAGAAGTTTACGAATTTTTAGCCTCTATTTCCAATAAATATGGTATCGGTTTTTGGAAACCCGGCGCCGGGATCATTCACCAGGTAGTGCTTGAAAACTATGCCTTCCCCGGTGGTATGATGATCGGTACGGATTCCCATACACCCAATGCCGGTGGTTTAGGTATGATTGCCATTGGCGTAGGTGGTGCTGATGCGGTTGACGTAATGGCCGGTTTGTCCTGGGAGTTGAAAATGCCCAAACTCATCGGTGTTAAATTAACCGGTAAGATGAGTGGCTGGACAGCTGCCAAAGACGTGATCCTGAAAGTGGCTGGTATCCTTACTGTAAAAGGTGGTACCGGGGCTATTGTTGAATATTTTGGCGAAGGCGCCGACAACCTGAGCGCTACCGGTAAAGCGACCATTTGTAACATGGGTGCTGAAATAGGAGCTACCTGCTCTCTGTTCGCATACGATGAAAAAATGGCTGCTTATCTGAGTGCAACCGGCCGCGAAGACGTGGCTTACCAGGCTACCCAGATCAAAGAACATCTTCGTCCTGATGAAGAAGTTTATGCTGATCCTGCAAAATACTACGATCAGTTAATTGAAATAAACCTCGATGAACTGGAGCCTTATGTAAACGGTCCGTTTACGCCTGATCTGGCATGGCCCATTTCAAAATTTGCCGAAGCGGTAAAATCGAACGAATGGCCACAAAAACTCGAAGTGGCACTGATCGGTTCGTGCACCAACTCTTCTTACGAAGATATCAGCCGTTCTGCCTCACTGGCAAAACAGGCCATTGATAAAAAACTGAAGGCTAAAGCCGAATTCACCATCACCCCCGGTTCAGAAGTCGTTCGTTATACCATTGAAAAAGATGGTTTCCTCGATACCTTCTACCAGATCGGTGGCGTTGTGCTGGCAAATGCCTGCGGTCCCTGTATCGGCCAATGGGCTCGTCACATTGATGATCCCAAGCGCAAGAACTCTATCATCACTTCATTCAACCGCAACTTTGCGAAACGTAATGATGGTTTGGCTTCTACCCACGCGTTTGTGGCATCACCAGAGATCGTAACTGCATTCGCAATTGCGGGTGATTTAACCTTCAACCCGTTAAAAGATAAATTGAGGAATGAAGACGGCGCAGAAGTAATGTTGGATGAACCAACCGGTATGGAATTGCCGCCTAAAGGTTTTTCTGTAGAAGATGCCGGTTATCTGGCGCCCGCAGCCGATGGCAGCGGTGTACAGGTAAAAGTTGCTGATGATTCACAACGTTTACAATTGCTGGCCCCGTTTGCAGCCTGGGAAGGCACTGATCTGAAAGGATTAAAGCTGCTCATTAAAGCAAAAGGAAAATGTACTACTGACCATATCTCTATGGCGGGTCCATGGTTAAAATTCCGTGGCCACCTCGATAATATCAGTAACAATATGCTCATTGGTGCGGTGAACTTCTTTAACGAAGAAACCGATAAAGTAAAGAACCAGCTTACCGGCGAGTACGGTGCAGTACCTGCTACGGCACGCGACTACAAAGCAAAAGGCATTGGTTCAGTAGTGGTAGGTGATGAGAACTATGGTGAAGGATCCAGCCGCGAGCACGCTGCTATGGAGCCCCGTCACCTGGGTGTTCGCGCCATTGTGGTAAGAAGCTTTGCACGTATTCACGAGACCAACCTGAAAAAACAGGGTATGCTGGCTTTAACATTTGCCAACAAAGAAGATTACGATAAAGTACAGGAAAACGATAGCATTGATATTGTTGGACTGGGATCTTTTGTGCCTGGTAAACCATTAACTATGGTATTAAACCATAAAGATGGCAGCAAAGATGAGGTAATCCTCAACCACACCTACAATAAACAACAAATTGAGTGGTTTAAAGCAGGTGGTGCGCTGAACGTCATCCGTTCACAATTTGCGAAAGGATAATATCCATTGCAATAAATATATGGAAGCCCTCCGCCAGCCTGGCGGAGGGCTTTTTTTATGTTTATATCCCTCTTTTACCCCTTTTTCTTTCTACCTCATTTCCCCCGTTGA
>DASUVL010000134.1:0-9085 GCA_036379015.1 Niastella sp. | reverse complement strand
TTAATTGTCTTACCGGGATTCATCAAAAACTATCACCAAGTTCACGTTCAATTTCTTCCATATGAATTATGTCCCAGGCTTCGCTTTCAGTAGGGGCAAAGTTCAATAATTCAAGCAGACCGGCGTCATCGAGTGCTTTTTCTACCTGTTTTTGCAGGCAGCAAATAACAAACGAACCATTTTGTTCATAAAATTGCTGTTGCAACTGTACAAGATGCTCACCGGCAGCGTTATCCATGTTTTGAATGTCTTGTAAATTAAGCACCACATTTTTAACTTCCTGTTGCATCAGGGGCATTAAACAGGCGTCCAAATCTTCTGTCATATTAGCAGACAAAACCGGTTCTTTGATCTGAATGGCATGGAATTTCTCACTGGTATCAAATTTGAACTGCATAGGGACCTTTTAAATACTTTAAAGTAGTCAATATCCGTTAATAAAAGGGAACAACTAAATGTCAAAAATATTCGTTATTATTGTATAACACACAACAAATTATAAATAAAATGGACAACAATTTTTCAGCCCAGGTGAAGGAGATCATTTCTTTTAGCAGAGAGGAGGCTTTACGGCTTGGGAACGATTTTATCGGCACTGAACATTTGTTGCTGGGGTTGATCCGTGAGGGAGAGAACACTGCTGTCCGTATATTGAAAAGCTTTAATGTGGATCTGTACGAATTGCGGAAAGAAGTAGAACTGGCAGTAAAAGACAAAACCGGTAAAAACATTGCAAACATAAACAGCCTACCACTCACCAAGCAAGCTGAAAAGGTGATACGTGTTACTGTTTTGGAAGCAAAAGCACTAAAGAGTCCGACTGTTGAAACAGAACATTTGATGCTCTCCATTCTAAAGAATAAGGAAAACATAGCAACACAAATCTTAAATCAGTTCGACGTGGATTACGATTTATTCAGAAACGAATTAGGCGTTGTTAAAAGTAACGACGTACGTAGCGAGTATGCTGATGAAAATGAGGACGATTTTGATGATGAAAAGAAATATTCTCAGCAGAAATCCCGCTCTGCCGGAAATACAAAAAGTAAAACACCGGTATTAGACAATTTTGGCCGCGACATTACCCGGTTAGCCGAAGGCGGCGCACTGGACCCTATAGTAGGGCGTGAGGCAGAAATTGAAAGAGTATCGCAGATATTATCCCGCCGTAAAAAGAACAACCCGATACTCATTGGCGAACCTGGTGTAGGTAAAACCGCCATTGTTGAAGGGTTGGCACTTCGTATTGTACAACGTAAAGTATCGAGAGTATTGTTTGATAAGCGTGTGATCTCATTAGACCTTGCTGCCCTGGTAGCCGGTACAAAATACCGCGGTCAGTTTGAAGAGCGCATGAAAGCCATCATGAATGAGCTGGAGAAAAACAGAGATGTGATCCTGTTCATTGATGAAATTCATACCATAGTGGGTGCTGGTGGCGCAAGTGGTTCACTCGATGCTTCCAACATCTTTAAACCGGCTTTGGCCCGCGGCGAACTCCAATGCATTGGCGCTTCTACCCTGGACGAATACAGAATGTATATTGAAAAAGACGGCGCACTCGATCGTCGTTTCCAGAAAGTAATGGTAGAGCCACCAAGTGTTGATGAAACCATTCAGATCTTAAACAACATCAAATCGAAATACGAGGACTATCACAACGTTACATACAGTGACGATGCCATTGATGCCTGCGTAAAATTAAGCGACCGTTATATCACCGATCGTTTATTACCCGACAAAGCAATTGATGTGATGGATGAAGTGGGCGCCCGCGTTCACTTGAAAAACATCAACGTGCCTAAGGAGATCCTTGATCTGGAGAAGAAGATCGAAGATGTAAAGGTTGAAAAGAATAAAGTAGTAAAGAGCCAAAAGTTTGAAGAAGCCGCTTCTTTACGCGACACGGAAAAGCGTTTGCAGGAAGAACTGGAAAAAGCAAAAGCAAGCTGGGAAGAAGAAAGCAAGCATAAACGTTACCCAATAGACGAGGAGAACATTGCCGAAGTAGTGAGCATGATGACCGGTATACCAGTAAAACGGATGGTACAGGCAGAAAGCGAAAAACTGCGTCGTATGGGCGAGGATATGCGCGGTATGGTAGTAGGACAGGATGAAGCGATTGAGAAAGTGGTAAAAGCCATACAACGTAACCGCGTAGGGTTGAAAGATCCTAAAAAGCCCATCGGTACATTTATCTTCCTCGGACCTACCGGTGTTGGTAAAACAGAGTTGGCCCGTTCACTGGCCCGCTATATGTTCGACTCAGAAGATGCGCTCATCCGCATTGACATGAGTGAATACATGGAGAAATTTACGGTTAGCCGTTTAATCGGTGCGCCTCCCGGATATGTTGGTTATGAAGAAGGCGGACAATTAACTGAGAAGGTACGCCGCAAACCTTATTCGGTGATCCTGCTCGATGAAATTGAAAAAGCACACCCGGATATTTACAACATCCTGTTACAGGTATTAGATGATGGACAGTTGACAGATGGATTAGGCAGGAGAGTGGATTTCAAGAATACGACCATCATCATGACCTCAAACATTGGTGTACGTCAGTTGAAAGATTTTGGTGATGGAGTAGGTTTTGCAACCCAGGCGCGCACACAAAATGCTAATGAAAATAATAAAGCTGTTATTGAAAAAGCATTGAAGAGAACATTCTCGCCTGAGTTCCTGAACCGTATCGACGATGTGATCATCTTTAACTCGTTGGATAAAGAGCACATCTTCTCGATCATTGATATCCTGATGAAAGGTGTAATGAAACGCCTGGCTAACTTAGGATTTACCCTGGAGTTAACCCCCGAGGCGAAGCACTTTATCGCTGAAAAAGGATACGATGTACAATTTGGCGCCCGTCCTTTGCACAGGGCTATTCAGAAATATCTGGAAGATCCCCTTGCAGAAGAGATCCTGAGCCTTCACATTAAAGCAGGCGACACCTTAGTGGCCGACCTTGACAAAGAGAATTCGAAGATCATGTTCTCTTTAAAAGAAGCAAAGGAAAAATCAGAAGCATCTTAAAATCAGGCAACTGAGATAAGATAAAGAATATAAAAAAGCCTTCCCGACCTGTCGGGAGGGCTTTTTTTATGCATTTTTCAATAGGAATAAACAACTAAATAGGTAACCTGTCGTTAATAATACTGCGTCCCTCGGTTTACATACCCCCGGGTACACGTGGCATTTTCGACATGCCGGCATATTATTCAGGGCATCCTCTAAGGCGATGAACTGCTAACCAGGTGACTCAGCCGTAGTGTGCCAATTATAGTCCCACTACAAATTTGATGTCGTCCCTAAATCGGGGGCGACATTTTATGTAAAGGCCGCCTACGCTAAAGCTTGTGCCTCCGTGCGCCACCGCTAAAGCTAAGGCGACACGCGGTGCTCCAATGCTGACAGCCGTTCGCCGGAGGCCGAAGCCTATGGCGAAGGCACTCGGCCAAAGCCTTTGGCGTCGGACGAAGCGCTGGCGCAAGCGTTTAAAGCTTCGGCGACCCCGATCCCGACATGTGGGGAGGGGACGGCGGGCGAGGAGGGCAGCAACTGGTAACCATACAGTTGTGGCAACTAAACAATTTCTATCTATGCCGTCCGTGGCATATTTTTGCAACAATACCTATGCAACACAAGATCATTATCACCATCGATGGGTGGTCATCCTGCGGAAAAAGTACACTAGCCAAACAACTGGCCAGGGAGTTGGGATACATATATATTGACAGCGGTGCTATGTACCGGGCAATTACCCTTTATTTTTTACGGAACCATGTTGACTGGACGCATCCAGATGCGGTGGAAGACGCGCTGCATCGCATTACGCTTACGTTTATGTCGAACCATAAAAGCGGCCAGAGCGAGATGTACCTGAATGGGGAGAATGTGGAATATGTAATACGCGACCTGGTGGTAGCTGAAAAAGTAAGCGAGGTGGCGACTATCAAGGAAGTGCGCGACTATGCGGTGAAACAGCAGCAGGATATGGGTAAGAACAAAGGCATTGTAATGGATGGCCGGGATATAGGTACAGTTGTATTTCCAAAAGCCGAACTTAAGATCTTTATGACGGCGGATAACGACATCCGGGTAAAACGACGTTACCAGGAGTTGTATGAAAAGAATCCCAACGTTACCATGGAAGAAGTAAGGGCCAACCTGGAGATGCGGGATTATATTGACTCTCATCGTGCAGTAAGTCCCCTGCGTAAAGCAGATGATGCCCTGGAGCTTGATAATACAAACGTGACCATGAAAGAGCAACTGGAAATAGCTAAAAAATGGGTACAGGAAAGACTATCGGTTACCCCCGTGTCAAAACCGGACTAAAGGTATTGGTCTTAATCTCTTTTTAGTTGATTATGAATGAAATAACATAAGTATTTGGCCTGAAAGCCAGTAGTTTCCACATATTTACTATTTTATATTCTTATTATTGCTAATTCAAGCAAGGTATATTACATTTGCTGTGCTCTGAAGTAGATCACTCCTCTATTTATTATTTATCAGTCTGCATTATTCTTCCATACTAAAGCCAACCTGGTTAAAGGCATTCGACTGTGCGTTATCGTACTTATGAACTACTCTACTGTTTTTATTATCCAATCCTGATAAGCCTCTGTGTTTACCTCAAACACGAATAACCTGACTATTATTATTCGATCCAATATGCTGTTCAAAAGCCAGTGACAATTAATCTATACGCTGTGGTAAGCTATCGTATTTACATTGACAACCTCAAAAAAAAATGTTATGAATCGATTGCTACATTCAGCTGCATTATTATTATGTTTTTTATGGACAGGCATTCTACAAGCGCAATTAGAAGAGGATTTTACGCCCACTCCTCCAAATTGGATCCTTGCCAATGGGTACAGTATTCATAATGTTAACGGTAATGATGTTATACTTTCTTCCAATGGCAACAGCCCTGGAACCATCGGCACCCCGATAGTGCAAAAAGCTGTCAATACAAATACAGTAACGTATTGTGCAGATGTATTTGGATATACGCCCCAGACGGGCCTTACATCATTGCCTTGTGCTACTACGGTTGATCTTTACTTTACAAGCACTACCGTAAATAATGGCAACGATCTCGATGAAACCGATCCAACCAAAGTGTTTGGCACTGTAAAAGGTTTGACGGTTGATGCCACTGGCGGAAGAATTTGTCATGCGTTTACTTTTCCTGCTGCTGTTACGGCAACACAATTCAGGGTGTTTTTGGTAATAAACCAAAGTTGCAATATGGGCAATGTGCGTTTTGCTTTTGATAATTTTTCTATTACCGGGTTATCGGAGGTGTGTACAGGCTCAACTTGCGCACCGGTTGCCTTACCAGATGTGTTCAATATTCCTATCCCTATCGTGACATCGGTAAATGTTGTATTATATGGTCCCAATGCCAGTTACCCGGCTCCACCTGGTTACCTGGTATCTGCATTTGGTTTGGATAATGATCCCAATGACGCTTATGGCGCTTTAACATGGTCGCTGGTAACGCCACCAACCACAGGCACTGTTACCATGAATCCCGCGGGCCAGGGAACTGCTACGGTTACCCGTAATGACCTTACAGTTACACTTGTTAGTTTTGTTTATCAGTTATGCGATCCGGATGGCAATTGCGACACCGCTGCAGTAACGCTTAATTTCCCGGGAGGTGGCGCCTTACCGATATCGCTGTTGAGCTTTAACGGTAACCGGAATGGCAGCATGGTTACTTTACGATGGGCTACCGCTTCAGAAAGCGGTAATGCAGGGTTTGAGGTACAACGGATCGTAAATGGTGAATATAAAACCGTCGGCTATGTCAACAGCAAAGGCGATGAAGGATCAAGTTCGATGCAACTGCAATATCAGTTCAACGAGATATATAATACCAACGCGGTAAGCTGGTACCGGCTGGTTCAGGTTAATAAAGATGGTACAAAGAAGATATTGCCATCGCTGGCAGTTCGTGGATTGGAAGACCTGAAGAAAATGCTGATCTATCCGAACCCGGGTAGTACGGTAAATGTATTATTTGGCAGTGCGTCAATTCGCGAAATATCGCTCACCGATCTGAGCGGCAAGCAGATAAAACGCTGGAACGATTACAGTGACGATAACCTTACCCTTACGGGTTTGCAAACCGGCATGTATCTGTTGCAGGTTATAGATAAGAACACTACGCGTAAAACAATTTCGAAAATATTGATCAACAGATAATTCGGCGTATATAATCACCATCAAAGGCCTTTTCTCCTGCTAAGCGGGAGAAAAGGCCTTTGGTTTTTATTTAAAGACATTACAATCGTGTACTGTTTATTAGAATCTTGTTTTAAGTCAATTAAGTATTTTTAGTATTGCATATGTGATAATCGCATATTATTTTTGATTCATCTGTTATCCAATGCTTCCTTGTTTCCATTCTTAAAAGCCACAGTATATTATTGATCGTTTATTGATTCACTTCCTTGAAAACTCCTGTAACCAGTATTCTCTGAACGGCTGTTCATAACCTCTATAACCGTAAAAAGAAAGAATGCAGCGATTGCGTCTATTGCGTCGTTATGCATATACTCCGGCTATTCAGGTACAACAGCTCCACACCATCAATAATCAATAACACAAAACGGCATTTTTTACTCCGCTAAAGCGGAGTACCAGGATAGTATTGCATACCCATAAAAGCAAATAAAAGCCAATATACCGCTGTAAGCCAATCCCCTATATTTCCTAACCACAAAAAAGAATTATTATGAAGCGGTTTTTACTATTTATTATGTTCGTAGCGGTAACAACTATCGCAAATGCACAGTTGGAAGAAGATTTTAATCCTACTCCTACCGGATGGGTCTTGTCACAAGGAGCGAATTTTAACTCGGTTAATGGCAACGCTATTGTTAATACGCCAGGTGTTGGCGGTAATAACCCGGCTAATATTGGAACGCCGGCAGTAAGTAAAACGTCTAATACGGTAAAAGTATGTTTTGATATCTGGGCTTATGATGCAAACCTAAATGGGCAAACGCCGTTTCCCTGTGCAACCTATGCAGACATTTTGTTTGTAGATGCAGCCGTTACTGACTCAAAGGATGCAGAAAAAGCAGAAAATATTTATGCCCGGCAGGATAATTATTTGTTGCCCACCAATGGAGGAACAACCTGTTTTACGTTTACTTTCCCCGCCGCAGTAACGGCCAGCAGTTTCAAAGTATTTATATCATTCCATGCACCGTGTCAGCAGGGTGGAATTAAGTATGTACTTGACAATGTATCCATAAGCGGGGTACAGCTTATATGCGGCGGAGCAAACTGTCCGCCAGTGGCTCTTGATGATGTGTTTAACCGTGTAAACTACGCCGAAACATCCTTTAATGGAGCATTGTATGGTTCTAACTTAAATTACCCCGGCGGTAATACCGTAGATGCTACCGGGACAGATAACGACCAGAATGATATATATGCCGATTTGCAATGGTCTGTGTTGACGCAGCCAGCAAACGGAAATGTTATTGTGAACAACGATGGGACCTTTACCGTTACCCGCAACTTAAATACGATAACGCAATTAACTTTTACCTACCGGTTAATGGATAACGGTCCGGACAATGATATTAACACGACAGCCGACAACATGTTTGATGATGCTACTGTGACCATTAACTGGCCGGTAGGCGGATCATTACCCGTATCGCTGGTTAATTTTAATGGCAGCCGCAATGGATCATACGTAAATCTGCAATGGACTACGAATATTGAAAGCAATAATACCGGATTTGAAATTCAGCGCAGTACTGGAAATGGTACGTATGAAACAGTAGGATTTGTACCTACCAAAGCAACTGGTGGTAACAGTAGCATGCCATTGTATTATCAATTTAAAGAAGCGAATACGGCAAAAGCTAATAGCTGGTACCGGATTGTGCAGGTTGATAAGGATGGCGCCCGCACCGTAACATCAGCGAGAGGCATACGTGGGCTGGAAGAGATCTCAAAAATCACGGTGTATCCTAATCCAGGCAAATCAGGAAATATGAATGTATTGTTTGGAAGCAGCGCCATACGCGATATTCTGATCACTGACCTGCATGGAAAAATATTTAAGCAATTGAATAGTTACCGGGATGATAACATGGCGATCAGCGGTCTGCGCACCGGCGTATACATGTTGATTATAACGAATAGAGTTACCAGTGAAAAGCTGGCGCAAAAGATTGTGGTTTTATAGAAATATAGGAAAGGCGAACAAAAAAAGAGGCTGCTAAATATGGCAGTCTCTTTTTCAATTTGAGCTTTTAAATGACGCGAAAAGATTTACTTACATACACCGCAAGAGCCACCCCGTTTAGCACAATGGCCGCAAGCGCTGCAGTTTTTACAGGCGCTGCAATACTTGGAGCCCGTGCAGGTGGCATGGTGATCTTTAATGCTGTATCGATAACCGGAAAAAGCAGTAGCAAAGGCGGCAATAGCCACCAGGGCGGAAATAGCAAGCATTCGTTTCATAATTTGGGTTTGAATTAAGGGGGTAATGATAGAAATTATTTTGGGTATTGCCTATTGATGATGGACAAGTTCCCGTTAGGCGGCTTGTGTAGCAAGTAATTGTAATAGGTGGGGAAGTGATTTGTTGATTGGGGTCAAGGGGGATAGGTAAAAATAGGCCAACAAAAAAGGGCCATTAAAATGACCCTTACAAAACTTAACCTGCAAGCTTAATTAACTATAGTTAAACAATTTTTGACAACCCCGCACGGAACTAATATTTTTAACCCTGGATCATGTATTCTTATTTTCCGAAATCGCCATCCTTACTTTCCAATTCTTGATCTCGATCATTGCACTCTTATTTTCCGAAAATCGTGCATTTTTGTTTTCCGGTAACACCCTTGTACAATAATAGTTTGAGGCTTCCGATTTTGCAAATATTTTGTGTTTAAGTTTTTAACTTCATTCTCAAAACTATTATTACTAAGGAACTTAATGTTATTATTTTCAACATTGTTTACTGTGATTTCAGCAGAATCATTATTCTTAAATTGTATAAATACGAGTCGAAAAATAGCTGAAATTAATACCGCGGAAA
>DASUVL010000133.1:0-5408 GCA_036379015.1 Niastella sp. | reverse complement strand
TCATGGCCTTTGGAGAATTCCCCCGAAATGCTATCGATATCAGGATCTTGAAAACCCGCCTGTCATTTGTTTTGAGTTTTCCAAGGTAAGTCAGTTCCGTTCTGTTATAATGGCCCTTTTTTGAACGGTCAAAGATGTAGGTTTTACCAATTCTATTGCGCTGTAATACAGACTGTCTGTCTTTATCTGAATTAATTTTAATTTGTCCAAATGCAGTAGTGAAAACCAAACTAAGGTAAACTGCAAGGATACGATGTTTCATAAGATTGGATTTTGGAAAGCCGCGAATATACTACAGTCTTCCACTTCAACATACTACATTCAATATTCCTTTCCTTATTTCTCATTCTTAATTCTTCATCCCCTCCCGTTTAACCGTCCTTTCCTCCATTTATCCCAATTACCTCCATCACTGTAACCTCCCCGCCGGTCAATCGTCCTATCTGCAACCATTTATTTCCGGATATCAGCAAAATCAACCATCGGACACAAAATAAGGTACTTTACATTGCATAGTACTTACTTTTGGACTGTAATCGACTAAGCTAAGTATTTAACAACCAATAAATAAAAATGAGAACGCTTCCCAACCTGTTTATAATCATACTGTTAACAGTATCTCTTATTGGCAGGGCACAAAACAGAACTGCAGTAAAGCTTAATGGAAAAGTAAGCGCCACCAACCAACCGGCTTTATCTGCCGCCACCATAACCCTTTTAAAGGCGAAAGATTCAAGTCTGGTAAAAGTGTCGGTATCGGACCAGGACGGCCGGTATTCCTTCGACAATCCACCACAAGGCAGGTACCTGGTGGTTGTATCGGCGGTTGGCTACGACAAACAGTATTCTTCCCCTTTCACCATATCGCCCGATAGTGCTATTAAGGAATTAACCACTATCGTTTTAAGCCCCCGGTCAAACAATTTGAAAGCAGTAACCGTAAGCGCACGCAAACCCCTGGTTGAACAGAAGATCGACCGGATGGTGGTAAATGTTGATGCGTTTATCAGCAATACCGGCGCCAATGCTCTGGAAGCCCTGGAAAAATCACCTGGCGTTCAGGTCGATAAAGACGGTAATATCAGTCTTAAAGGCAAACAGAATGTTGTGGTGCTCATCGATGGCCGCCCGGCTTATTTGAGTGGTGCCGACCTGGCTAATATGCTTAAAGGCATGCAGGCTTCGCAACTGGAGCAAATTGAAATAATGACCAACCCACCGGCCAAATACGATGCATCGGGCAATGCTGGTATCATCAACATCAAAACAAAAAAGAATAAGGTAAAAGGCTTTAATGGAAATGTAAGCGCCGGTGTAGGGCAGGGGGTGTACTTTAAAACCAATGAAAGCATCAGTTTGAATTACCGGGATGGAAGGGTTAATCTCTTCAGCAGTTACAGCTTCAACCGCAACAATAATTTTCAGGAACTAACGATCTTTCGCCGGTATAAAGATGACAATGACGAAACCAACGCCATTTTTGAACAGGTTGCATTTATGAAAAGGCGCAATATGAGCAATAACCTGAAGATGGGCATGGATTACTTTGTTACCAATAGAACAACCCTGGGCATTGTAATAAGTGGTTTTTATAACCCCGAAAGCAGCATAAACTCAAATACCAGTTACCTGCAAAACCCGAATTACGCCGTTGATTCCATTGCTACCGCCAGTTCAAATATTAAAGGCACCTGGAAGAATGCCAGTGTGAACCTGAACATGCGTCATCAGTTTGATACTGCAGGCCGTGAACTTACCGCCGATCTGGATTATATCGTATATGACAACACGAACAACCAGCATTTTATCAATACTACCTTTGAACCAAACTGGATAAAAAGGTATGAAGAACAATTACGGGGTGTACTTCCCGTAACTGTGAACATCTATTCGGCGAAAATGGATTATACCCATCCCCTGAAGAATAATGGCCGGATTGAAGCTGGCTGGAAATCGAGTTATGTGGAAACCGTAAACAAGGCCGATTACTATCTGCTTAACAGCGATGAATGGATGACAGATTATGGCAAAACAAATTACTTCGATTACAACGAAAACATCAATGCAGCTTATGTAAGCCTTAACAAACAAATCACTAAAAAATGGGGCTTGCAAACCGGTTTACGTTACGAGAATACGAGCTATAAAGGGCATCAGTATGGCAACCCGCAAAAAGGCGATTCTTCATTCAAACGTTCGTACAATAGCTGGTTCCCGACTGTATATATCAGTTATGGCGCCAATAAAAACAACCAGTTTGGTTTGTCGTATGGCCGCCGCATCGATCGCCCGGGTTACCAAAGCCTGAACCCGTTTATGTTCTTCATTGACAAGTATACCTATGAAGCAGGCAACCCGTATTTAAAACCCCAGTATTCAAACAACTTTGAACTAACCCATATTTATAAAGGCTGGTTAACAACCACGCTCAATTACAGTCGAACCAAAGACCTGTTCAACGAAACATTCGATCAGTCGGGCTATGCTACCATTGTACAGCGTGGTAATATCGGCCGCCGCGAAAATGCAGGCATAGCGGTGAATGCGCAGATACCGGTTGCCAAATGGCTTACCAGTATGTTATATACCAATTATAACTACACCCGCTATTCAGGTAAATTATATGGCGAAGATCTGAAAGTGGAAGCTGGTACATTACAGATTAACCTGAACAACCAAATGAATTTCAAAAAAGGCTGGGGTGCTGAGTTAAGCGGCTGGTACAGGAGCAAAGGCGTGGAAGGACAGATCCTGTTACAGCCTATGGGACAAATGGCAGCCGGTATTTCCAAACAGGTGTTAAAAGGAAAAGGAACTGTTAAAGTAAATGTGCGTGATATATTATACACCCAGAAACCACATGGAAATATCAATTTCAAAAAAACCGAAGCCAGGTTTGAAAACAGACGCGATACCCGGGTTGCTAACGTTACATTTACTTACCGTTTTGGAAAACCAATAAAAAATACCAATGGTCCACGTAAAAAAGGCGGCGCCGGTGACGAACAAAACCGCGTTAATGTAGGAAATTAACGTACAAATCTATTCAACTGCCCTGTTCGTATATGATAACAGGCAGTTAACAAATTCAGGCAGTATATTCGTTAAACCAAAGAAAGCAGCGCCAGTCATAGGGTAGTAAAGCATGTGAAGAGAGATAATTGAAGAAAAAAGCATTTTAAGAAAACGAATGATTAGCGTGGCATAGTTTTAGAATAGGTAATAGTAGCTGTTTGAAGGAAAGAAAATAATAAAAAGAGTATTTAGATTTTTTTAACAGTGTTTAGTGAAACCTTTTTACCGTTTAAGCGTCTTATAATAAAGCGGCCATAAATAAAACAGAATGGACAATGAGAAAGATAATACTAATAGCAATAGCACTTGTTTACCTGGTAGGATGTGGAATTTCTTATATGTAACAGACAAATAATTAAGCAAATAAACTTTCTTCATAAATAGCAGTCATACAGTTTTTCTCATAAGCAGTTAGTTTTGGTTAACGAGGCCCCATTTCTATGGGGCCTCTACTTTTTTACAGGCACAAGTCTGTGCGCAGCATGTAGATGATTCGCCTCAAAATATTATTGCTGATCAACCATTTCGCTGTATACCTCTCTTCCTTCATTTTTTCCGTTGGTGTATTGATACCGAATATGGCCCCCCTGTATGTGATTCGGGCTGATTTATCATTAATCACTTTTTAATTCCCGGAATTGATCGGACCTTACAGTAGAGATTCCTGCCGTTAGAACCTTTTAAAGATCGTACATGAAAAATAAATCTACTTGGTTAACGGGTATATTATGTTTCCTTTCAATAGCTGTTACTGCACAAAACAAGTCGGGTAGAATAAGTGGTGTGATCATGGATGACAATGCCCAGGCTGTGGAGTCGGCCACCGCATCGCTGCAACGGGCAAAAGATTCATCCCTGGTTAAAGTTGCCATCTCAGATGCGCACGGACTTTTTGAATTTGAATACATAGCAGAAGGAGAATATTTTGTGATCGTTACCGCAGTCGGTTATACAAAAACCAGTAGCAAACGCTTTACCCTTTCTCCGGAATCACCTTATAAATTACCATCATTTCAATTGCAAAAAGCCGTTGCCAAAACACTTGGCCAGGTAACAGTTACAGGTAAAAGGCCGTTGATAGAAAATAAGATCGATAGAATGGTAGTGAACGTAGAAGCTGCCCCAACCAATGCCGGCGCATCGGCTCTGGAAGTGCTGGAAAAATCGCCGGGTGTAACAGTAAGCAATGAAGGTGAGATCAGTTTAAAAGGAAAACAGGGTGTACGGGTGATGCTGGACGGCAAACCAACTTATTTGTCACCTGCCGACCTGGCCAATGTACTTAAGAACCTGCCGGCTTCAGCACTTGACCAGATAGAGATCATGACCAATCCGCCGGCCCGTTATGATGCCAGCGGTAATTCGGGCATCATCAATATCAAAACCAAAAAAAGTTTAACCGAAGGGCTTAATGGCAGTGTTACATTAGGCGGCACCCTTGGCTTTTTCAAGCGTAATGATTCCTGGTTGTTACCACTACGCGCCAACAGCAGTGTAAATCTTAATTACCGCAAAGGGAAATGGAATCTTTTTGGAAACTTAAATCAAAATTATCGCGAGGGAAAAGGCACACTGGATCTTACACGCCGTTTTTATGAAAAGGATGGTTCTCTGAATGGCACGTCCTTCTCACACACTGATTTTAATCTTCGCAATAACAATTACACATTAAAGGCAGGCTTTGATTATTACGCCGATAAAAAGAATGTCATTGGTATAGTGATGAACGGATTTGGATTCTTTGGCCGTCCTCAACCAACCAGTGTGCAGTCTATCAGCCGCCCCGATGGCAGTATTGAATCGGTACTGGAATCCAACACCATTAACAAGAATAATTTTTATAACTATTCTACCAACATCAACTACAAACACACATTCGATTCAACCGGACGTGAGTTAACCGCCGATCTTGATTACATCGGTTATGCCAATAGCTCTAAAACTACCTTGCTCACCAATATCTATGATAATTTTGGTGGCAATACATTGGGTAGCCTCACCTTAGTCGGAGATATACCCAGCCTCATAAATATCTATTCGGCCAAAGCCGATTACGTACATCCGCTTAAAAACAACCTGCGCTTCGATGCCGGCTTTAAAGTAAGCTATGTAAAGAACGACAACGAAGTAAAATATGTACGGAATGATAACGGCACCTGGAAACCCGATGATCGTTCCAATCATTTCATTTATAAAGAAAACATCAATGCCGGTTATATCAGCCTTAATAAAAAATGGAAGAAATGGAGTGGACAAGCGGGGTTACGTATAGAAAATACGATTGCGAAGGGACAACAGGTTACCATCGATTCTCCCTTTACACGCAATTACAC
>DASUVL010000132.1:0-2253 GCA_036379015.1 Niastella sp. | reverse complement strand
TCAACGGTCACTCTGCCCGGTGCTGAAAGCTGTCACATTGGCTTTTATCATTCTGCCCTGGATACAACAGCCAGCTGGCAGGCATTGATGTTTCGCAGCGAAGAATTTGAAAAGGCGTCAAAAGAGTATAAAAAATTGTTTCATCAGCTGAACCGTTGCAAATTACGAATGGTAGACGGCAGCGTATATGAGCTAAGCGGCGAAATGGAATCACCGGCTGAAGAGAACGATATGCTGGTGAGTGAAATGAAGATTCAAACCGCTGATGAACGTTACCGCAATTTTAAAGTGGAACTGGAAATGCTGTTTAAAATGGATCAGTGGGTGATAAACATCAACCTGGTAAGCCGTAAAAAAGACAGCGACGAACATCCGGATTGGATGGAGGGGAAATGAGTTGTAAATAAAAATTATAAATAAAAATGCCGGGTTTTGAGTGGAGATGTATCCATTCAAAACCCGGTAAGGCTTTTATATTCTATAATCCTCCCGTACCGGTGAAAAAGCATCCAACACTTTAACGGCAGTACGTGCATACGCACTATGTGGAACATTACCCGGAATAACGTGTACCATACCGGGTGTGAGCAACATTTTTTCGCCGCCAATGACCATCTCCAGTTCACCTTCCAGCATATAGGTTATTTGTTCATGCGGATGGCTATGTTCCGGTAGCTGCGCGCCCTGTTTAATATCCACGAATGACAGGGTTATGTTTTCGCCATGTACAAAACGGCCGTATAGCCCAGGTACGATCTCTTTACCTTTTACATCATTAAGGTGTTGCATAATTATCTTTTTTATCGTTCAATAAAACAAACACTGCCACCAACCCATTGTTTATTCTTATTAAAACTTACACCGATCATTTTGCCTTTGCTTAAACGGGCCAGGTTTAAAACAGGTTGAGGCCGGTCCCAGCCATTCTTCCATACATACATAATGCGGATCTCAACCTTCGCTGGTTCGTCGGGCGTTTCAATGATATTGGCATACTGCACTTTCTTTTGCAATATCCAGTTGTGCGGGTCTTTTATTTTTTCAATATCGGCCGGCGTTACATCAATCACTACACCCTGTCCGGCAAAAGAAAACAACGGCTTTAATACATAATTCTCCAGGTCAGGGGGCAATTGTTTTATTTCGTTTAAGAAGAAAGTAGTGGGTACATACGGATGGTGTATAAAAGGCAATGTGAACTTGCTGATGCGATAAAACCAATTGGGGTGTGGCACCCATTGCACATTCAGCTCTTGTGTGATATCGGTATAATTGGTCAGGGTATTTTTTTGTGTCTGCAGTTCATCGAATATAACGCGATTATAGATGCGTTTTACGGGTGTTTTCTTACCGGCCCTCATGTAGTACAGGTCTTTTCCTTCCTGTATCAATTCGGTAATACAAACAGGTTGTATACCCAGGTATTCCTGGGTGCAATAAAAATCGATCCGGGTTTTTTGTTCGTGTGGTTTTATTTCCAGCAGTATGGTGTTCTCTACCGGTACATCGCCGGTAATGACTTCTTTTAACAACTGCAGATATGTTTCCCGGGTATAGCCGTTCAGGTATTGGCTGTAATTATCGGGAATGGGAAAATATTCTCTGAACAGGTCGGGATAATATACCTGGAAACCAAACAAGGTAGGGAAGCCCTGCATTTCAATTAACCGCGGCTCAGGTTGCTGTTCTTCATTGAGGCAAACGCCAAAATCAAAAACCATCATCTCACAACGATCACTTTCATTGGGAACCTGTTCCTGTGGTGGTATAGATGACGCGGTCATCTGTTTAAATGCCGGATCGGTGATTATATCAATGATGTGCTCGCAGGCATCGATCATCTGTTGAGCAAACTCCTTCTTCACAAATACCGGTGTTTCTGACAGCCTGAATTCAATGGCGCCGGGATATTTACTGTTCAGGTCCTTTAAGAATGCTTCGTATTGTTGATTGGTAAAAGAATCATTAAATGCTTTCCGTAAACCAGGAACCATGCTGTTAAGGTTTTGAAGGAAAGGTACGAAGAAGTTACCCCCTGGCCCCCTAAAGGGGTAAAATTAACGCATCAGTTTGTTTGCTTGTGGCTTGTGTCGATCATTTGCAGTATGTGGTTGTTTCCTCGTTGCCTCTATACCTTTTTGCCTTGTTGCCTTTCAATCGCCATATCAAGAAAGTTGGGAAGTATATGTGCGTACGTATATAAAATTTTATCCGGGTCGTTGAGCTGTTCTATCATGGATTGCCATTTTTCAA
>DASUVL010000131.1:0-2121 GCA_036379015.1 Niastella sp. | reverse complement strand
ACGTAAGTGAATACAAAACCACGGCGGCGTTATTGAACCAGTATGTAGAAAACAAGGAAACGCCATATGAGATCCTGTTTTTTATTCGAAGAGATAAATACTGGCGAACTATGGAGCAGTATTTTAATTTACCCATTGAAGATTAATTGCCGGTTAGTCATCAAAATTGGTTTTGGCCGGTATTAACCGTTATATGGGTGCATACAGTCACATACATCTGGAGTACATAATTTATTTTTATTATAAGTTGATAGGGGACAATATTTTAATTAGTTATTGATAGTATGGGTTTTAGAACTGATATTTGGAAATAAATAGTGTACTTTTTACGTTTTAGCTTTTATTCAATTTCCTTAGAAACAACACGATAGTAGCTGATATGCACGCGTTACGCCTGGATTTATTGAGATATTGGGTTTTCATAAAATCCATTGGGGTCACCCCCGAGATGGAGGAATATGAAAAAAGGAAAATGAGCATTTTTAACCAGCTTAATTTCCTGGGGATCATTACCGGCATCATTGTACCGCTCATCGGCATTTTTTTTAACGATCACCTGCCCCCGCTGGCCTGGTTTATTGCAGGATCTCCATTGGCCATCAGCGTTATTGTACTTTGGTTGAATTATGAAAAGTATTACGAACACGCCCGTCTTGTATACTTCAGCTTGTATCCCATTGCCACTTGTCTTGTTTACCTGGGTAAGGTAGATGTAGGTGTTGAGCTGTTTTTTGTATTGTACGGCGTTTTATCGGTTTTCTTTCTGCAACAGATCATTCATATCATTTTTGCATTCACTTTGTCGGTTGCCTGTTACTTTTTTGCCTTCATTGTTCAGCATGATTTTTATTTCAAACTGGTGACCTCGAATTATTATTTCTACGTATTCAATCATATTACCGCCATCTCCTTTATTTTTTATGCGATCTATTTTATAAAGCAGGAAAATACCGGTTATCATTTTAGCCTTTTAAACAAATCGGAAGAGTTACACCGCCGCAATATTGAGAGTGAAATGCAGAAGCAGGAAATTGCGCAAAAAGCCCATTTGCTGGAAGACCAGACGGCCAAGCTCACCGAATTGAACCAGCTTAAGAACAAACTGTTTTCAGTGATCGCCCATGACCTGAAAACGCCCATGTATGCTTTGCGCAATCTGTTCAATAATATGCACCTCAACGAAATGCCGGTTAAAGAAATGAAGGCCCTGTTGCCGGGTATCGTGAGTGAAATGAATTATACCACCAACCTCATGGAAAACCTGTTGCAATGGGCCAAGTCGCAAATGGAGAACTCGTCGTTGCAACCGGAGGTGTTGGATATAGAAACAATGATCAGCCGGGCATTACAGATCTTACACTGGCAGGCCAGCAATAAACGCATTCATCTTGAATCGCAGGTGGAAGAATCCCTGTTTTGTTATGCCGATAAAGAAATGGTGAACCTGGTATTGCGTAACCTGTTATCGAATGCTATAAAGTTCACCCGTGAAAACGGACACGTTAGGGTGGGGGCCAAGGAACGGGCTTCCTGTGTTGAGATCTTTGTGCAGGATGATGGGGTTGGCATCAGTAGCGAACGCCAGCAACAATTGTTCGGCGATATATTCTATACCACCAAAGGAACCAATCAGGAAACAGGCACCGGCCTGGGCCTCAGGCTATGTAAGGATTTCCTGGAAAAGAATGGAGGGCGTATAGCCGTTCAAAGTCAGCCTGGTAAGGGCAGCACCTTTACCGTTACCTTACCGCGTTTTGGCGGAGTAGGACCGAGGGGAAATCTAATTTGATAATGTGATAATTTGATAATGTGATAATTCCCCAGGCTTAACAGTCCCTAACATATCATAGCTCTCGCGTTAGCGAAACTAATTTGTATTCCATTATCACATTATCACATCAGCTAATTATCACATTGGCCCCGCGTTATCACCTCAGCCACATTTATTACTTAAATATTCTATCCAGGAACTCTTTCATGTCATTCCAGCTCGCGCTATCTGCCGCGGCATTATAGGCAATAGGGATATTAAATTGTTTGCCAACTTCAGTAGCCTTAGGGTTGGTAAATGCATGCACAGCGCCCGGGTACGTCTTGAACGTATAATCGGCCTGTATAGAA
>DASUVL010000130.1:0-2539 GCA_036379015.1 Niastella sp. | reverse complement strand
GAATGTGAAATTATTAAAGACGCCACAGATCTAATAATGTGTAATTCAGGTACAACAGACATTTTATCCGTAACACTGGAGAAATTAAACATTTCAAAAAGAACCTTTCAGAGGATCTTTAAAAAGTATGTGGGTGTTACACCCAACCAATACAGACGAATTTGCCAGTTTCAATTTTCCTTTGCACAATTAAGGGCAAAACAATTTAATAAGTTGACGGATGTTGCTTATGATAATGGTTTTGCCGATCAAAGCCATTTTATCCGTTCATTCCGGGAGTTTACGCAAATCACCCCTCAAGACTATATAAGGTCGGGTTTGAAAGAAAAAAAGCAATAGTGTCGTTTTTATTCTATCCAGTGCATATACACTTTCATAGGTTTACAATAAATTATATAAAATGAAAGAGAAAATCACCCCCTGCCTTTGGTTTAATGGCCAGGCAAAGGATGCTGCAACATTGTACTGCTCCGTTTTTGTTAATGCAAAAATTGCATCACAATCACCCATTGTAACAGAGATCAATGTTTCAGGGCATAGCATCACTCTTTTGGATGGAGGACCAATGTACCAGCCTAATCCTTCCATTTCTCTTTTTTACATCTGTGAAACAGAACAGGAGATTGACCGCATCTGGAATGCATTTGGTAAGGAAGGTACCGTGATGATGCCGTTGGATAAATATCCCTGGAGCGAAATGTATGGATGGGTAACCGACAAGTATGGCATCTCGTGGCAACTTGCCTTGGGCAAAATAAGTGATGTGGGTCAGAAAATAACGCCCTGCCTGATGTTTACCGGCAAACAATATGGAAGGGCAGACGAAGCCATTGCTCATTATGCTGACATTTTTAAAACCCAGCATGTTGATGGCATCCTTCGTTATAGCGCTAATGAATTGCCCAACAAGGAAGGCAAAGTAAAACATGCGCAAATCGCCCTAAACGACCAGAAGTTTATGCTGATGGAAAGCGCAAATCCACACAATTTTACTTTTAGCGAAGGTGTGTCATTGACAATACATTGCCAAACACAGGAGGAAATAGATTATTACTGGGAAAGGCTTACCGAAAGTGGAGAAGAAAGCATGTGCGGATGGTTGAAAGATAAGTTTGGTGTGTCCTGGCAAATCATCCCAACCATATTGGGCAAACTCATGAGTGACCCCGCCAAAGCAGGCAAGGCAGCACACGCATTTATGGCCATGAAGAAGTTAAACATTGAGCAAATTGTACAAGCTTCCATTTCCTGAAATTACCAGCATTCTTTTATTGGCGTTTTAATTAAAACAACAATGCCTCGTCCCGGTTTAATCGTGACGAGGCATCTCATTCAAGGCTCAGAACATGATCTTTATATCTTGTTTATCGCGCCTAAAGCAATATTGTTCATTTCCCTTTCTCTATCTTCCCCATTGCATATTGCAAGACGCCCCTGCCTGGTTGTTCATGTTTAATTAATATTACTCTGTATTATGACATGCTGAAAGGTTTAGCAAATAACTATGTTATAACTATAATCAATATGCTGAATTTTTATTAGCTGCAACTATCGTCACACTGGCATCATTTGTGCGATTATGCATTCGAGTTAAACAATTATCCTATTTATTAAACTTAAACTTTATTCAATGAAGAAAGTCTTTTATTCGTTATTGGTAGTTGCGATGGCAACAGCATCCTGTAAAAAGAATGCCTCCCCGGCAAATGAATCTCCTGCAAACACCAGTACCGAAAGTGTAAATGCTAATGCGAGGGCCGCGGCCACCATTCAATTCAACGGTTATACCTGGAATGTGCGCAATTCAACAGGAGGCCCTGGTCCTAACATTTTCAGCGGAAGTAATGCCTGGGTAGACGGTAATGGCCGGCTGCATTTAAAAATTTCAAAGAACACCAGTACCAACCAGTGGAATTGTGCTGAAATTTACAGTACCCAAAATTTTGGTTATGGTACTTATCAATGGCAGGTAGAAGGCGCCATCGGCTCACTTGACAAAAACATTGTGCTTGGGTTATTTAATTATTCAGGCAATGACCGCTTTGATGAAATGGATATTGAATTTGCCCGCTGGGGTAACAGCAGCTGGCCGAACCTGAATTATACCGTATACCCTGCCACTGGAACTACAGGCAAAAGCCCATGGAGTTATACCAAAGACTTTACGCTCACTGGCGGCACTTACACTACGCATCGCTTTACCCGCAACAGCAGTTCGGTAGTGTTTAAAAGTATGAATGGATTTTATAACGACGATACCAACCTGTTTGCGAGCGCCACCTGCTCGTCGCCAACCTGGAGCATCAGCACATTAGGCATGCCGGTACACATGAATCTTTGGTTATTTGATGGCCTTGCGCCTTCTGATGCCAAAGAGGTAGAGATTATTATTCACAGTTTTAAGTTTACAGCCGGATAGTACAGCGATTCGAGCATTAAAATTTCAATATTGCACTAGCCTTTTGGTTGGTGCAATTCTTTTTCAGGCCACATTGTTGCCAATAATTATAGTTAACTATAATTAGAAAACGCCTCGCAA
>DASUVL010000129.1:0-5859 GCA_036379015.1 Niastella sp. | reverse complement strand
CCATACTGATCCTGCTGATAACGTGGGGTAAGCTGAATGCCTTCCTGGCTTTTTTGGTGGTATCGGTATTGGCAGGTTTATTATTACAACTTCCGGCTGAAAAAATTATGACAGCCGTGCAGCATGGAATAGGGGATACGCTCGGTTCACTGGTAAGCATCAGTTGTTTGGGCGCTATGCTGGGTAAATTGGTGGCAGAAAGCGGTGCCGCGCAAAAGATCGCCATGGTGTTGATGAACGCATTTGGCGTTCGTTACCTGCAATGGGCGCTAATGATCACCGGGTTTATTATTGGCATTCCATTATTCTACGGCGTGGGATTTGTGTTGATGGTTCCCCTGATATTTTCCGTTGTATACCAGTATAAATTACCGGCTGTATATATTGGCTTGCCTATGCTGGCGGCTTTATCGGTTACGCATGGCTTTTTGCCGCCACATCCTTCCCCAACTGCATTGGTAATGCAATTCGGGGCCAACATGGGTGTTACGTTATTATATGGGCTAATGATTGCCATTCCTGCCATTATTATTGCCGGTCCCCTGTTCTCAAAAGCCATTAAAAATATCCAGGGTGAGCCTTTAGAAATGTTCAGACCACAGGCGATCGACAAAACAAAGCTGCCAGGCACGGCTAATAGTTTTCTCACGTCGTTATTGCCGGTGTTCCTGATCACAGCTACAACTGTTTTGAATTATTTCTTTAGTGCCAACAGATCGGTCAAAGGCATATTGGCCTTAATAGGCGATCCGGCGTTGATCATGTTGATATCGGTATTAATAGCCGCTTTTACATTGGGCATTGCCTGTGGCAAAACCATGAGATCGGTGATGGCGATATATGGTGAGGCGGTTAAGGATGTTGGTATGATCTTACTGATCATTGCCGGTTCAGGTGCGCTGAAACAGGTATTAACCGATAGCGGGGTAAGTCAGCAGATTGCGTTGGCATTGCAAGCCTGGCCTGTACATCCGTTGATACTGGGGTGGTGTATGGCTGGCATTATACGTATATGTGTAGGATCGGCCACTGTGGCTGGATTGACCACTGCCGGGTTAATAGGTCCGCTATTAGCGAGATCATCGGTTGATCCTAACCTGATGGTTTTATCGGTTGGTGCAGGCAGTTTATTGTTTTCGCATGTAAATGATGCCGGTTTCTGGATGTTTAAAGAATATTTCAACTTAAGCATAAAAGACACCATAAGAACATGGTCGGTGATGGAGACCATTGTAGCAGTAACCGGGTTGGCCGGGGTTATGCTATTGAGTTGGATAATAGGATAAAAGTAAATATCAAATAATAGAACATGAACGCAGAAGAAAGATTCTACAAACTGGGATTGAAATTACCACCTGCTCCTACGCCATTGGGCGTGTACAAACCTTATCTGATTGATGGAAAATATCTTTATTTATCAGGCCATGGACCGGTGCGTGAAGATAAAACGTTGATCATTGGCCGCATAGGAAGTGAGCTGAATGTTGAGGAAGGAAAGCTGGCAGCACGCCAGGTTGGTTTAACCATGCTTTCAACAATCCACACACATATTGGTAGTCTTGACAAAATAAAGCGGGTGATCAAAATACTGGGAATGGTAAATTGTACACCTGATTTTGAACGGCATCCCTATATTATAAATGGCTGTAGTGAATTGTTTGCAGCGGTTTGGGGCGAGGAAAACGGGATAGGCGTGCGCAGTGCCGTAGGTTTTGGTTCCCTCCCTGACAATATACCCGTTGAAATTGAGGCCATGTTTGAGTTGTATTGAGGTGAGTTGATAAGTTGACAGGTTGACAAGTTGAAGGGGTGAAAGGCAGAAAGTAAGAAGCAGGATGTAGGAAGGAAATGATAGTGAGTGGTGAGTAAAATCAGCAAAAAATTAAGAGACCCGGGTTGCGCAAGCCAATTCACCATTCACCATTGACAATTCACGAATAAAACTTTATCACATTAAGTTTTTAGATTATAATTGTTAAAAGCACTTAATGATGATGTCATCCGCAAATGGTCCGGTTCAATTAACAGCATTTGGTGAATTTATGATGCGGTTGCACAGCGCCGGATCGCAACGTTTTTTACAGACGCAGGAATACAAAGCCTGGTATGCAGGCGCAGAAGCCAATGCCTGTGTGTTGTTGTCCCGCTTAGGCATACCCACCAGGTATGTAACCCGGGTTCCGGATAATGATATTGCATTGGCCGGTATACAACAATTGCAAAGTCATGGCGTAGCAACCGATCATATACTATATGGCGGCGACAAACTGGGGCTATATTTTACCGAACCTGGTAACCATATTCGCCCTACCCGTGTTATTTACGACCGAATTGGTTCATCATATGCGGAGCTGCAACCTGGAATGATCGACTGGAAAAAGGCCTTACACGATACGGCCTATTTCCATTGGTCGGGCGTTGCGGCTGCCGTTTCGCAGAGTGCTGCCAATGTATGTGCCGAGGCGTTGGCTATGGCAAAGGAAAATGGTGTGGTCATTTCGGCCGATTTCAATTACAGGAGTACCTTATGGAAGTATGGTAAAAAGGCAGCAGACGTTATGCCCAGCCTGTTGCAGCATAGTGAAATTGTAGTGGCTGATCTGGATTCAGCAGCTATATATTATGGCATCAGCACCGATGCAAATGCTACTCTGGAAGACCGGTTTAAACAATGCTGTGAGGAATTGCAAAAACAATTGCCTGCATTGAAAACACTGGGCATGAGCTTTCGTAAAACCGAAGGTCTGGTACATGTTTATTCCGGGGCGTTCATGCATCATGGAAAGTATTATTTTTCTGCGGGTTACCACCTGCCTTTTATTACCGACCAGATCGGTAGTGGAGATGCATTCACTGCAGGCATGTTATATGGCCTCATGAATGCATATGAACCGCAATCGATCATAGAATTTGCTACAGCCTGTGGCGCTTTAAAGCAAAGCATCCAGGGCGACTGGGCCATCATCACAAAACCCGAAGTGGAACAGTTTATTCAAACGGGGTCATCGGGAAGGATTATAAGATGAATGAAGAATGAAAAATGAAAAACAGAGAAATGACGAAGGGTAACAAATGAATATAGAAGTTGAAAAACCGGCACGGTGATAAGTATTAGGGAACCAAAAATTTAAAAATTAAATCACTCCGCCAGCTGGCGGGGGATGGGGGGTATATGTTTACAATAGACGCACATCTTGATCTAAGTATGAATGCCATGGAATGGAACCGCGATCTGCGGCAGCCGGTTTTGGACATTCGTAAACGGGAAGTTGGATTAACCGATAAACCCGACCGGGCCAGGGGCACCGTGGCTTTACCTGAATTGCGTAAGGGAAATATTGGCCTGGTAGTAGCTACTCAAATTGCCCGCTATGTAGCGCCGGATAATTTTTTACCAGGCTGGCATTCACCCGAACAGGCATGGGCGCAAACCCAGGCGCAACTGGCCTGGTACAAAGCCATGGAAGCAGCCGGTGAAATGGTGATGATAAAAAATAAAATAGATCTCGATGAGCACCTTGCCTTGTGGTTAAATGGAACACCCAACGATAATAAACCCATCGGCTATATCTTAAGCCTCGAAGGCGCTGATTCGCTCGTTACCTTGCAACATCTTGAGACCGCTTATGAATATGGACTCCGTGCAGTTGGTCCGGCCCATTATGGGCCCGGGCGCTATGCCAATGGCACCGATGCAACGGGTGGCTTGCATGCAGACGGCAAGGAATTATTGAAAGAAATGGCCCGGTTGAATATGATCCTTGATGCAACGCATTTGTGTGATGATGCTTTCTGGGATGCCATGCACATTTTCAACGGACCGGTATGGGCCAGTCATAATAACTGCCGGGCCCTGGTTGATCATAACCGCCAGTTTAGCGATGACATGATAAAGGTTTTGATAGAACGGGGAGCCGTGATTGGCGGGGCGCTCGATGCCTGGATGATGGTACCCGGTTGGGTACGCCAGCAATCAACCCCGGAAGGAATGCAATGCAACCTGGAAAAAATGATTGACCATGTAGATCATATCTGTCAACTGGCAGGCAATGCCTTGCATGCTGGCATTGGTACCGACCTGGATGGCGCTTTTGGTAAAGAACAATCTCCATACGATCTGGAAACTATTGCTGACCTGCAAAAGATACCCGCTTTATTAACCAAACGGGGGTATGCACAGGCCGATATTGAAAACATCATGTTTGGTAACTGGTTGCGTTTTTTACGCCGGGTGTGGTAAAGTCGCGTAATATTTTATACCGGTTGCCCGGTTGTTGTTTAAAGAATGGTTGAACATAGGTAAAGATCATTAAACAGTTGTCGTGCCTGAAGACAAAAAGCCTTTCTTTTAAAATGGCAAAATACGGGTTGAACTCAATTATGTTGCTGTTTTCCAGGTAAAATATATATTCCAACAAAATTAATAACTGCCTAGATATAAAGGGATTATTGATGTTTTTTCATAAAGCCGGCCTTTTAAAGGATTCTTTATGAACAATAGGCATAAAAATGGTTACTAGCAGCATGACTGTCGTTGTTGCAGTCAAAGCAATAAACATCGTTACCCTCCCTCCAAGCAGGGCATTGGAAAGCCTTTTTATACTGGCCTGTAGTAGCTCCCATGTTATAGATAATTTGCATATACGCATGGTAGATCGTATGCATTGTAGAAATGTATTTATACACCCAACGGTTCTGTAGTATACAGCCGTACTAATAGTAATTTTTATACAATAACCATGAGCGAATTTTACTGTACAGCATTTTATTGATTTTATAGAACATATATGAAGATCGTACATGTAGTAGAACCTTTTGCTTCTGGTATAGCAGCGTTTGTTCAGTCCATCGTTCAAAATATGCGGGATGATCATCATATTATCATCCATGGTGAGCGCGAGTATGTGATGCGTTCTACAGAAATAATAAAATATTTCCCGGAAGATAATGTGCAGTTTATCCGGTGGCCATCGGCGCAACGGAGTCTCAGCCTGGTAAAGGATATGGCAGCGCTGGTGGAACTTTGTCAGCTTTTAAAGAATTTAAAAGCGCAACAAATGATTGACGCCGTTCACCTACACTCATCAAAAAGCGGTTTCCTGGGCAGGTTGGCCTGCCGCCTGATGAATATTTCTAATGTGATTTACACACCCAATGGCGCTCCGTTCTTATTGAGTAATATAAATGCTATAAACGTTGTATATAAGCTATTTGAAAAGCTGGGTTCATCATTTGGCGGAAAAGTTGTTTGCAGTTCTCAATCAGAGCGGGATGCCTATCGGAAATTAGGCATCAACGCACTTAGCATTAATAATGGCATTGCAATAAACACAACCCGACATATTCCTGGTGAAACAACGGCCACTTCAAAAAAGTTTCGTATTGTAACCTGCGCCCGGATTGTACAACAAAAGAATCCGGCGCTCTTTAACGCCATTGCAACCTATTTTAAGGACTTTGATCAGTTTGAGTTTGTATGGGTGGGAGATGGAGAAGAAAGACACCGGCTTACTTCACCCAACATTACCATTACCGGCTGGCTTACCCAACCCGAAGTGATGGAGTTGATCAACGGCTCCAGTTTGTATTTATCAACCTCACAATATGAGGGCTTATCATTTTCGGTGCTGGAAGCATTATCACTAAAGAAAACCGTTCTGTTAAAAGATTTTATCGGCAACAGGGATATTGTAAAAAAAGGATTGAATGGGGACCTGTTTACCAATGAACAAGAAGCTATAGTGAAGATTTTTCAATATTATAATAACCCGGCCATGTTACGGGTAATGGGTGAATATTCTGGCTTGCTTTGTAATGAAGAATTTAATGTAGATGCTACCTGTTTGCTGTACCGGAATT
>DASUVL010000128.1:0-32526 GCA_036379015.1 Niastella sp. | reverse complement strand
TAAAATAACAAAGGCTATGATGACTTCTGACCATGTTTTACTACGCGATCCCGTATCACCCAGGTTATTCATCAATTCTCTCCCCAATATTATTTTCTGTAAAGGCTGCGCTTCAAAGGATATACTTTCCTGGCCTGTTTTCTTTACTGTTTTCATCAGGTTACCAGCCACCTGACCGATTGCCTGATTTAACTGATGTTCTGTAATTCCCTTTTTCACCTGTATATACGTATAGCATCCCGTTAAATTATTCCATTGGTCAAGTATAGGGGTAAGTTTTCCTGTCTTTTCCAGCACCGGCATGCTTGACATGGATGTATACGCATCGAAATCAATATGTGATTTTCCTTTTGCATCGTTCAGCACACCGGTAATGAGAAAATTGCCCCACGATTCAAGCTGTATGGTTTGCCCTACCACATTGTCGCGACCAAAAAATTTCAAGGCCGTTTCCCTGCTTAAAACGATACTGTTTGGTTCCTGCAATGCCGTACCTGCATCGCCTTGCTTCAATGCAAACCCGAAAAGGGTAAAGAATGCCGGTTCGGTAAAGGCGGTGTTAATACGTAATGTTTTTTTGGCAGCAGTAACTGTTTTCGTGCCTGGCGCATAGAAGCGGGCAATGCCATCCGTCAGATTATAATCAGTAGAAAGTGTGGTTGCTAACGGCAAGGGGGAACTTGCAAACCAAAATGTATTTCCCTGTTTATTGGTAGCCTGAGTAATGATCCGGTATGTTCGTTCTGAATGAGGATGAAAACTGTCATAATTTATCCGATCTTTTAATCGCATAAGTACCAGCAAACCAATAGACATACTGAGAGCCAGGCCAAAAATATTAATGAACGTAAACAGCCCGTTCCGGAACAGACTTCTGACAGCAATCTTGAAATAATTTTTTAGCATACCTTTTATATAAACAGTCTGTCTCATTACTTTCTTAAACCGTGCCAATATTAAAGCTATTGTTTATTAGTCGGTTACTACAATTTTACGCAACCGATTGTACGGAAACGGACACTTTTTGTCCGGTTTTGGTTCTTTTATTGTATTCAAAAAGTATCTCTGATAGCGATCAAAATACCGTATAATCACGGGTTTTTTATTAAATTTTATTTCTATATCTTCCCGCCCGCTTTTTATCGGTTATCTCATCTGGTTATATAATACAACTGCTCTATTTAGTAGCCCTTACTGGTTAAGCCTGATCGCATTCCCAATGGCATTTCTAATTTTTTAATCAGTAAACATTGTATTATGTTAACGCAAACGTCTTTCCAATTTCTTACGCCCGCCATGATCAATGACTTCCCTGATAATCCTACCTTACAGGAATTGCTGGCGGAACAATGGAACACCAACTTAAATGGCTTTACGCAACAGGCCATGGCCGGCAACCCCTGGAATACGGCCAACACCCCGCCTCCACCTAATTATTATAACCCGATTGACACCACGCCTCCTTCTTCCCCCATTGACAAAGCCATCACCTGGATACCTTTTCCGGGGCGGCTGCATACCTACTTTGGTAATAACCCACAATTGACAGCAGAAAATTTGCTTGAGCTGGCCGATACCGGGTATTACACGGATGGCTCGGGTAAGAAGCAAACATTCCCAGCTATTACAAAATACCCCTGCTCGGTTTTTGACAGTTCTTATTTCGGTTCCGGCAACTGCGGTTGTGTGGGCGATCCCAAAGCAAACATACCGTATGGGCCGTATGGACCAAGAGGCTGGCAGGATGAGTATTGCGAATGGTCGGTTGAACGGGATAACACCAATAATATAACAAGGATTGAATTCACATGCGAAAACCCCGAATACTGGAATACGTTGTGGATGACAGACCCCGAAACTGTTCTGTCTTTATACCAAAACACGTTAGGCAAGCCGCAGATAAAACTATCTGATCTTTATTTAACCGATTCAACCGGAAAACCGGTTATTGATGCCGGTACAGGTCGCCCGGCATATAACCCGCTTAACAAGTGGAACAGCGGTACCGTTTCAACCAGCACCAGCGGCGGCGCTATGCACCTGACCAGCACGCCGAATACGCTGCAAACAGAAATAGGACTGGCAGCGGCGGCTACCGTATTACGCAACTATCCTGGTGGCGGACAAATTCCTGCCAGCGACATTCAAAGTTTAATATGCAGCGCCCAGTACGGTCAGTTTGGCCGTAACAGCGATCCCAATATCGGTGCCGGTGTAAATGGCGTAGCTGCATTAAGCACGTCGGCTACTTTGTACAATCCTCCCGGTTTGTATCTGCAACTACCAGCAAACGGTTTAAATGCCGCTTTTAAAATACAAGGCGTAAGCGATGTGTCGCCATACTTCAGTATAACCAGAGGCGGGAAAGAAGTTACCATTTCAACCGGTATGACCTATAATTTAAATCTTCATCTTACTGTGCAGGCACCGAAAGGCATGCCGCCGCTTAGCAAGCTGCAATGTTATGATCCCGATACACAACAATTTTCGGCGCTGCAATGGGCCGGACAAATTGCCAAGAACCTGCAAATGCTGATCCTGGCTGAGGCGTTTAAATCAAAAGCCCAATCACCATACGCTTGTAATTTACCACTTACTACTGCTTATGCCCAACCACTGCAACTATTTCATGTAGATGTATATACGGCCATGGCCACGCAAACCATTCCCAACCCGGTTGGTTTCAATATGTCGTTGTTAAGCAACAGCACCTATATTGCTCCGCTGGTGAAACCCAATACGCAATACAATATGGTGCTCACTTATTCACCGTCTACCACGCCATCGGATATTGATCCAAAAAACCCCGCCACCTGGCCAACGGTATCTTTTGCCGATACAAATATCAAGGCTACCGTAAAAGCGATCAATAACAATCTGGTATATGCGGTTCCGGGCAATAGCTACCCTTCACCAGCAGTAGCCCTGTTTGTGGCTGTTACGGTAGGCGCCGCCTCCACCGGCCTGCAAGGGCTATATGTAACCGACGTAAAACAACCAGGTCAGGGCGCCATTATGCCTGCTCTGTTAAACGTGGTTTAATTAAAACTTCATTACTGTAAACAGTAAAAAATAATCGGATAAACAAGCTTTGGCTGAATCGCAAAATTGAGTGTATAGAATGATAAAACGCATTTGGCCAAAGCTTGATTATCATAATACCCCAACATGAAAGAGGCATTTATAAGAAATCGCATATTCTTTTATGCATCCCTGATCGCTGCGTTCCTGTATCTCGGTTCGTTTGTAATAAACACACAAACAGTAAAACCCGGTGCGCACGGGAAGGCTATTAAATATTGTGTTATTGGTTTTGATACCATTCCTTTTACCAGCGAAGTGCCGGCAGATGTGGGCGGCCGTTATATTAATAATGTTTCCAGTCAGCAGGATATTAATTGTTTTGCGTGGTGGGAATTTATTTCATTGAACTGGAGTTTGCCCGAAGGGGATTTCTTTGGAAAACCGTATGATACGATGTATCCTGTTCAATGGGAAACTTATATTACGAAAGAAGATCTGTTTCCACCCAATGGCGCACCGCCCGTTCCATGGAATTCATTGCAGGCTGTTAAAAAGAATGTTATGCTGGGTGGTAAACGGGTAGCCACCAATTCGAAAATATTAACCGTTACCAGCAAAGTTTCCAAAGAAGCAATGAGCCGGTTCGATTCTACGGTTATTGATTCAAGCGGTTCGCAACAGGTATTTCCGTTTAACGGTCCGAACTGGCTGGGTGCGCAAAACAATACGAATGTTTGGTATGAAGTGCGTTTGAATAAAGACCTGTACAAATATGTGGTGGCGAATCAATTTTATAATGCCAACAACCAGTTGGCCTATGTAAGCAAAGGCACCCGCATGAGTTTACCGTATGGCATTCCCAATACCGATACCATTGGCGCCATTGAATGCAAAGCCGCCTGGATGGAAGCAACTGATATTAATAATCCCAAATGGAAACGCTATAAATTATCAAAGGCCGTGGTGCAGGACCTGAATACCGGCTTGTATCGCAATACGATCCTGGCATTGGTGGGTTTGCATATTCTGCATAAAACACAAAGCCAGCAAAGCTGGGTATGGGCTACGTTTGAACAGGTAGATAATGTGCCAGCCAATCCCGGCAATGTATGCGATACTTGTGCTTACAACTTCTATAACCCGCATTGCAGCAATTGTCCGCCAAACCAACCGCCATCTTATTATATAAAACCGGGCGGTCTGGGCCCCGCTCCTATTCAGGTTACAAGAGTAAATGCGCTTGATCAGTCTGCCACCAGCGTAAATAGCACAGTACAAAAATTCATTGCGCAGAATTACCCAGGTTCCGTTTGGCAATATTATCAACTGGTAAATGTAATCTGGTCGCAAAACTTTGGTAAAACGTCCCAGGATAGCCTGCGTGTTCCTTTGAACACTACCATTTTGAACCAACCGGGCACCAACGTGGCCAATACCACGCTGGAAACCTATATCCAGGGCAGTGCCTGCTTTTCATGTCATAAGGGAGCTACGATAGCAGGGTCCGAAACATTCGCCAGTGATTTCAGTTTTGCCATGGGCGCGGCGTCTGCGCCGGCGGGGAAAAAGAGCTTACATAAACGAAGTAAGTAAGAACATCCCGACTTTTAGTCGGGAGGGTCCAGAGTTCCCCGATAGCCCCGCCTGAATACTCAGTCGGGTAAGTATCCGGATCGGGGACACAAAGGCGCCGTCAAATGGCATCTTTTACGTTTATTTCCCTCACTGGCACTCACTTCTGCAATTTTTATATCAATTCAAACGAATCCAAATCATTCAACCACCTCTTTCTTACTATAGCCTGTTTATGATACGGACCAGGAAACATGAACAACAATTTATAGAAGTAATTCAATTAATCAATAAGGCCAGAGCAAGCGCTTATAAGGCGGTTAACACAGAGCTGATCAATTTATATTGGAATATCGGGAAGTATATCAGCGAACAGGTAACCAGCCAGGCATAGGGCAAGTCAGTCGTTTCAGAGCTGGCAAAATATATTGAGAAAAAAGCACCAGATTTAAAAGGATATTCTGAAAGTAACCTTTGGCGGATGAGGCAGTTTTATGAAACGTATAAAGATTATCCAATTCTCGCAACACTGTTGCGAGAAATTGCCTGGTCACATAACCTATCAATTTTCTCCAGGTGTAAAACAATGGAGGAACGGGAGTTTTACTTAGTAATGTGTAAAAAAGAGCGATATGGTTTCCGTGAACTGGATCGTCAGATTTCATCCGGTTTATATGAGCGTTCTACATTAGGCAACTCAAAACTGTCAGCAGTGTTGACAGAATTTAAAACCTCCACAACCAACTCTTTTAGAGACAGTTACGTTTTCGAGTTTTTAAACCTGCCGCCCGACCACAGCGAATGCGAGCTTCAAAAGGCCCTGGTCAGTCAAATGAAGGATTTTATCCTGGAACTGGGTAAAGACTTCGTTTTTATGGGCCAGGAATACCGTTTACAGGTAGGTAACACCGATTTTGAATTAGACCTGCTTTTTTACCACAGGGAACTTCAATGCCTGGTTGCTATCGAATTAAAAACTGATAGGTTTAAACCCGAATACATGGGGCAGCTTAATTTTTATTTGGAAGCATTGGATAAGGATGTAAAAAAGCCACATGAAAACGCCTCTATAGGCATTTTATTTTGCAAAGAACAGGATAGCCAGGTAGTAAAGTATTGCATGAACAGAAGTTTATCACCGGCGCTGGTTGCGGCGTATGAAACCCAATTGCCTGACAAAGCATTGTTACAACAAAAACTAATTGAGCTTGACAATAACAATTCTTAAATATTTCAGGTGAATGAATGCACGCTTACATTACAAGCATCCTTCAAGGTTGGGAAAATAATAACAACTTATACCCTATTATAAAATAGATATAAATTACGCTTACCTTTTCAACTTTTCAACCATAAACCTAAAATCAGAAAAATGAAAAAGTATCTTGCAGAATTTATTGGCACTTTCTGGCTCGTATTGGGCGGATGCGGTAGTGCCGTACTGGCAGCTGGTTTTCCAAATGTCGGGATCGGTTTATTAGGCGTTTCTTTCGCATTTGGCTTGACGGTATTAACCATTGCCTATTCATTTGGACATATCTCCGGAGCGCATTTAAATCCAGCTGTTACTATTGGTTTATGGACGGGTGGCAGAATTAGTTCTAAAGATATATTGCCCTATATCTTTGCACAGGTAGCAGGTGGTGTAGCGGCAGCAGCTGTTCTTTACCTGATTGTAACCGGCAATGAAAGTTCCATTGGCGACTTTGCTGCTAACGGATATGGAGAACATTCACCTGGTAAGTACAGTATGTTGGCTGCTATAATTACAGAATTTGTAATGACGTTTATGTTTTTACTCGTAATCTTAGGTGCAACCGATGACAGGGCGCCAAAAGGTTTTGCGGGTATCGCCATTGGACTTGCCCTTACATTGATCCATTTAATAAGTATTCCTGTAACAAATACCTCCGTTAATCCGGCTAGAAGTATTAGCCAGGCATTGTTTGTGGGCGACTGGGCATTGTCTCAACTTTGGCTCTTTATTGTAATCCCAATTGCTGGTGCCGCACTGGCAGGATTCGTATATAAATATTTCAAGACAGTATAAACCCAACTAATAACATCGGTTTGGCAAAAATACGCGCCTGACAAGGCAGTATTTGGCTCAGGTTTGCCACCTTCGGGTACATAGATAAAAACAGCCTTCAAGTCGTGGGATTTGGAGGCTGTTTTAGTTCGGTGAAATGTTGCTTACTTTTGAAGGAATTTTTGGGGAGTCCGCTGAAATAGGAGGCAGACTCGCCTTTACTTTTAAATACCGTACAATTGCAATTATTAGACTCCATTCTTACGTCATTTATCAACTTCAAGCATAAACGGGTTGCCGCTATGGTTGCCGACCCAATTGGCTGCCAAAGCAGGTTAATGCATTCTTTTATTTCGGCGGCAAAGGATACGGTTTTTGGGAAAGACCATGGCTTCGATACAATAAGAACATATGAAGATTTTAAACAACGGGTACCGCTTAGAAATTATGAACAGTTATTGCCGTATATCGAAAAAATAAAAGCAGGTGAAAAAGATGTTTTATGGAAAGGCAGACCGGCCTTCTTTGGCAAAACATCCGGCACCACCAGTAAAACGAAATATATTCCGGTAACCAAAGACTCGCTTAAAAATCACATAGGAGCAGGACAATATTCCCCCATACATTATGCCCATCGAAATAACAAAATTGCATTTTTAAAAGGGAAATCATTATTCTTTTCTGATGGCCACTTTTTTGAAGATATCAATGGCATCAAAACAGCTCCCATTTCTACTATTGGAAATAGTCGTGTTCCGTGGTGGTACAGATGGTTGCGATTGCCTTCTGATGAAATAAATGCTATTCCTGATTATAAAGAAAGGATTGAGGCCATGATTGATCTTGCGGAAACAAATGATATCCGCATCATCGTAGCGATGCCGGTGTGGTTGTTGGTCTTTCTAAGGTCACTGAAAGCAAAAACAGGAAAGGAATTCAACGAATTATTTCCGAATTTCCAATTGCTCATCCTAAGTGGGATGGATTATGATCCTTTTTTACCGGAAATAAAGAAATATATCAATATGCCGTTTGATGTATTTGAAACGTATCCTTCTACAGAGGGGCTGCTTGCTTACCAGGACCGCCTGGAAGAAAGAGGGATGCAATTGATCCTGGATAATGGGATCTTTTTTGAATTCGTAACCGTGGATACGTTGTTCAAAGAGAATCCAAAAAGAGTTTCTTTGAAAGATGTGGAGCCTGGTATCAACTATGCCCTGGTATTAAATACCAATGCAGGGCTTTGGGGATATATCAATGGCGACACCGTACGATTTAAAACCGTTTTTCCGCATCGTATTGAAATAACAGGAAGAATTGCCCAATATATTTCTGCATTTGGAGAACATGTAACTGTAGAAGAAACAGAAAAATCGATCGCCGAAACAGCCAGCGAGTGTGGCGCCACCATTGTTGAGTACACGGTTGCTCCCAATATTAAGGACGATGGCACGCTACCCTATCACGAATGGTTTATTGAGTTTGGCCAGGCACCCGATAATATAGACGATTTTGCAGCGCACCTTGACAGACAGATCTGCGCACGAAATTTCTCCTATAAAGACGTGGTAACGCATAAAGCTATTGAACCACTAAAAATCACGGTAATACCAAAAGGTGGATTTGAAACATTTCTAAAAACATCCGGCAAAACCGGCATGCAGCAGAAGATACCACATGCAAGAAACGATTATCAGTTCGCCGGCCAGCTAAAAAAAGCATTGTCGCTGTAATAGGATCATCTTATTTGCAGACTTTGAAATATCTTTTTTTCAAGATCGAACAGATACCCTTGACGTTCATCTTCATTAGACATAATTACAAAACCCAGCGCAGATTGCGGATACATTGTACATAGCGTATTGTATCCAGCATCATGTCCACTATGAAAAATACGAAGCCCTTTATCCCAGTTATCCGTCATCATCCATGTTAAACCTAATGAAAACCATCGAACATCTCCATAAGTTGGTTTATGTGACAGAAGGATTGCCAATTCCTTTTCCTCCACATTGGCCTCAACATAGTTGAGCATATCGACAGGGGTAGATTTTATGGTGAATATGGATTCAGTCGAACGTAGCATTGGTTCCATAGCTTCTCCTTTTCCATTATAAGGAATGGCTATTCGGAACATATCGGCAGCACCCAGGTTGAGTGTCGTACTATACATTTTCAAGGTATTTCCAAAATAACTTCTCACCAACTCGTCCAAAGGCTTACCATATACTTTTTCCAGTGCCATTCGCAATAGCATAATGCCGCCCAGCGAGTAAGAGTAGTTGGCGCCAGGCAAGGTATCTAATTGTAAAGCATGCCAGTCTTGCATATACTTAGCTGTTGGGTAGGCATAAAAAAACTCGTTTTGTTTATGCGAATTCCAATTGTCAAAATCTGTAGGGAAATTTATAAGATTAAACCGGTTAAAGCCGCCGGTATGGTTAGCCAGGTTTACTAATTGTATAGGATGGCCCTGATACTGTAAATTAGGAAAACTACCTTTTAAATATGTACGAATATCATCATTAAGATGCATCTTCCCCTCTACAACAGCTTTTGCCAGTAATATTCCGACAAATGTTTTAGCAACAGAGCCTATTTGATAAAAAGTATTACCAGTCGGAAGGGCTCCTGTTTTTTTATTTGCCTCCCCATAATTATATATGTGCTTTTTCCCATCCTTGTATACGCCAATGGAAATTCCCGCCGATCTTTTATCGCCCATATATATGAGCGCATACTTATGCACGATGGAATCCAGTTGGCTTTTTATTGGATTATCGGTTTGTACGGGTTTATCAAGATCATTCTTCTGCCTGACAAAATCGCTGAAATCAAACAGTTTCATTTGAGCATCTTCCACTCTCAATTCAAAATTCATATTTTGCTCCTTACCCACCCAGGTAAAATGTTTTACAGAACCGAGGTCATCTGATAGCACGGTTGATAGTATTTCCCCGGTGATTGCCTTACTTTCTTTAAACCTGTTGATGCAATAGTTTTTGTCAATATTTATTATGAACCATTCATTCCCCAGTTTATAAATACCTTCAAAATCATTGCGGTTATACCGGGCAATTATGGAATCATTCACCGCTTTATACGTTGCTACTGTAGAAACCTGAGCCTGGGATAATAATGGAACCAGCAAAAACGGGAGGACGAGCAATGCTTTCATAGCTTTAGATATAAAGCAAAATAAGTCTAAAAGTTCATTCACCAAACTGTAATCACCGGTTAACTATTGACTAGAAAAGTTCAATACATTTTCATGTATGTGTTTTTTATAATTTTCAGCGTGTCTTTGTTTCAGGCAATGTGCTATACGCTTTTTTCAAACCGCCCAGATCAATACGAATTTCATCGAGCATAACGCCCGGGTCTATACAATATATGCGCAAGGTATGACGGCCTTTATCAAGATATGGCAATTTGATAGCGCGTTCTGCCCGGTTGCTTAATACATTCCGCTTCCATTCTTCACTCCGGCCAACTGTTTTAAAATCTACAACCGTCACTGGACCATCATCGACAGAAACAGCATATCGCATGCTGAATTTGTTGTTGAGCGGATGGGTTGGAAGAGTGAAGACAGTTACTTGCGGCGTTGCTGCAGTAAACGTATAAAAATCATATGCTACCAATGAGTTATTCTTTTTGATGGCATCCGAACTAACCGATACAACACTCCCTTTAGTACCATTGGGCAATGCCTGCACTATTTTTCCGGCATATCCCAGGTCATCGATCACTTTCCATTGATAACCCGCTTTATTCGTAACGCTGGTGTAATTGGTTGCATGCATTGAAACGAAACCATTGTTCTCAATAAATTCTTTATACCCTGACAATGCGGATGTATTTAGTTTGCGGCCCTGCACTTCCACCACCATTTGTTTACTGCCGGCTTTAAAGGTAATATTCCCCGCTAATTTCTCTTCGGCACCAACCTTGCTCCAGTCAACATCGATCCAGATGCGCAGCTGATTCCTCCCCCACTCCGGGCTCAGCGATCCACTGCTTGTTGACAACCGGATCCAGTTATGCGAAACAGTGGTAGTCCATTCAACAGGCTTTTGATCGTTTAAAAATATATCTATAAAATAATGCTGTTTGTTCAGGTCGTCAAAAGCAGGCAACGTTAACTCATTACCCGATTTTACCAGGTCAGCATCTTTCGTCACAAAACCTTCCGGCGATATACTCCACCCTGCAGAGCCATCAATGGTTGTTTCAGGTAGAACAGGCGCCTGGTAAACGGGCAGGTTTCTCGGCTTCATAGACATCATATTATTCCATTTGCCACCGGCCAACTGCTTATTATAATATTCCGTTTCCTGGATAATACTGTCATACGCTGCTTTTGATAAGGCAGCGTAATCGTTCGCGCTTAGCCTGTTTTGTTTTGCATAGAATATGGCTTTATCGCGGTACAAAAATTTTTTGTTCATCCAGGAAGCGCACACGATCGGATAATATACCAGCTGATAAAATGCAGCGGCCTGGTCTGCTTTTATGTACGGTCTGTATGCTTTAATCATTGTTTCCAATGAATCGTATGCATCAATGCGCCGCTGCGCCTCATCGCCATAAAAGAAATGGTTGTATTGCGTATTGGTTGTTTGGGTGGTTGGCTCGGTACGGCTCCAACCCATAAATTCAGGTTTCCTTTCAAAGGCCAGCTCGTAGTAACGCCATATTTGCGTTGCCATAAAGGTTCCTTCATGTTCGCCAAAGATCCTGCTCAACCAGTTAACGAGATGCACTTTTACAAACCGGCTATTCTGGAAAGGGGTTGCATTGTAAGCCATGTTCAAAAAAAGCTCCATATCATATTCAAGCGGTTTAATATCTCCTACATTCAACACCCATAATTGGTTGGCGCCTGCGTTATTCGCTTTCATCATTTCTTCCCGGATAAGCGATGGATGGGTCGTACTTAACCAGAGATAATCATGCGGCCGCCCCCAGTAAGAGGCATGATAATAAACACCCGAACCTCCTTTCCGTTTCTGCTCCGCGTCATTGCTCAGGCGTTGTATATAGCCATAATTATCATCGGGCCACACCAAGGTGATATCATCCGGGATCTTCAGACCATTGTCATAAATATCAAGCACTTCTTTATAAGCCGTAAATGCCTGTGGTATTGTGGTCACGGCTTTCCCCCGGTTCTTCCCCAATAATTCCCGTTGATCTTTTATGATCTGTTCCAACAACGGAACGGCTTCTTTCGAATTTTTTACCCCTTCTATCCCACTGTCGTGCACGCCGCGCATGCCCATAGTATACACCACATCGTTCTTTATTGTTTCCTTCACCCGGCTCTCCCAGTATTGGTATACTTTTTCTTTGTTAGTAATATAATTGAAGTGGCCCATTGTTTTTTCATCCCACTCACCCACATTGTTGCGCAACATCGGTTCTGCATGCGAGGTACCAATAACAATATTATAATCTTCTGCCACCTTTTTATTCTGTGGATAATAAAAAAAAGCCTTTGTACTGGGATGCATGGCCGGCCAGATGAGATTGGCTTTTAACCGCAGTAACAGTTCAAACACATTGGCATAGGTCTTCGGTCCAATGTCACCGGTTTCCGGTTCAAATGTTTTCGCCGCCCAGGGTTGTAGCCCCCAGTCTTCATCATTGATAAAAATGCCGCGGTATTTCACCGAAGGCGGTTCAGCAATGAATTCCGGCTGATGAATGATCATTTCCTTTTGTTGGCGCACGGGCGCATCGGCCCACCAATACCAGGGCGATACACCCAGTTTTTCTGACAATGTGAAAACCCCATAGGCGGTTCCACGGGCATCGCTACCGGCAATCACCAATGCTTTTGAAATATTGCTTGTTGGTTTCTCGATCACCTTCAGTGCAAAACACTCCCACTTGCCTTGCAGCCCTTGATATACTGATGATTTTTTACTGATAAATCGCTGTACCAGCGTTGAAGCCAAATGACCGATCACTACTACGTTTCCTGTTGCATTGGCTACATCCGTGATCACCGCAGGCTGTTTACCCGTCACCAAATTGATGTCCTTAGCCAGCAGGTGTGCCGCTATGGAGTCAAGTGTTGGTCCTGCCTTGCTGTACAGGATCATTACCCCATTATCCTTATTTGTCAATGGAAACGCTTGCGCCAGGGTAAAACAGGGCAACGATAGCAGGAAAAACAAAAACAGCGAAGTGAGTCTATTCATATAATGGCAAACATACAGTTAATAATATCCGTACTTCAGCAATCAGATATTCAAAGGCCCCGCCCTGGTGAATGCAAGCTCATTTACAAGAGAGCACTTTAGGCGGGAATATACAGGTTTTATTTATTTCATGCATCATTGTCCTTCCTGCATTTGGATCATATATAAGTAGAGCAGAAATTTCTTTAAATTTTTTATAGTTTGCAAGCTGACCGGTAAATAAAAAAACACTTGCCCAACAATCAGCCATATGACGAGCAGGAACTGCTGCTGCGCATTGCACAAAGCGATGAAAGTGCATTTCATACCATTTACCAACGGTATTTTGGAAAAGTATATGCTATGGCATTACATTACCTGCCCGATGTGTTCAAGGCCCAGGACATGGTTCAGGAAGTGTATGGCCGGGTATGGCAGCACCGGAATGACCTGCCAACAATCCGGCATTTTGAAGCCTGGATCATTACCATCACCAGGAACCTGCTTATTAATGAACTTCGAAAAATGTATCCGCCCGGCTGGGCACCCGAAAGCGCGGAAACCACTGATCCGCACAATATAGTAGAGTACCGTGAGCTGGAAAATCTGCTTCAGCAGGCCGTCGACAAACTGAGCCCCCGTCAAAAGGAAGTGTACCGCCTAAGCAGGATAGAAGGATTTTCTCACCGGGAAATAGCGGAAAAACTGGGCATTTCGATCGATGTCAGCCGGGAACACCTCAGCAAGGCCTTGCACAACATCAGGGCATTTTTGCTAAAAGAATATGGTCTCACAGGCATGCTGGTCACCCTGATCTTATCTGTCTAATTTTTTTTTGACAAGCACCCCCACACCCGCCCCCATTTTGGGTCTACTAATATATCATCATGCAATCAATGGACTTTAAACAGTTACTCGACGATTACCGGAATGGTAAAATGAATGCGGAAGAAAGAGCCGCGTTCGAGCAGCTTTTGCACAGTATGGAATCGGAGCCGCAGTTGCACCAGCTGCTGAATGATTCATTGGGATCTATTTCCCCGGTACACGCTGAAGAAACGCAGGAGTACCTGTATGAACAAATTAAAGAACGCTTTATACAGGAAGCACTTCCACGTAAACGGGATCAACGTGTTCGCGTCCTTAACACCGCCTGGTTCCGGTATGCAGCCGCTATTATAATAGTATTTGGTGTCGCTGCTTACTTCTGGCTCAATAACAAAAAACAGGAGAAGTCGCTTACCAACAACAACAAACAAATACAAACAGATATAGCGCCGGGGCATGATGGCGCGATACTTACGCTGGCAGACGGTCGTCATCTGGTGCTTGACAGCCTGAAGAACGGCGTTATTGCCATGCAAAACGGTTCACAGGTAGAATTAAAAAATGGTTCGGTACACTACAACACGAACGAACACACAACAGGCGGCATCATATATAATACCATGCGCACACCCAGGGGGCGGCAGTTTCAACTGGTGTTGCCCGATGGAACAAAAGTATGGTTGAATGCAGCCAGCTCTATAAAATATCCCACTGTATTTACCGGCGCTACCCGTACTGTTGAAATAGAAGGCGAAGCGTATTTCGAGGTAAAACCCCTTCATCTCCCGACTGGTCGGGACGGCGGAAGAGGGAAAAAAATTCCATTCATTGTGAATATTCTCCGGGGTGCGACTATAGAAGTGTTGGGAACACATTTTAATGTAAATGCGTACGAAGACGAGGCATCCATAAAAACCACTTTGCTGGAAGGATCGGTAAATGTGAAGTCGGACGTCGGAAGCAGGAAGTCAGATCAAAGCTCTGCCATCTTAAAACCAGGTCAGCAGGCTGTCATAGCGATGCATTCACCATTGACCATTGACCATTCACCACCGCTCACCATCAACCATGCACCAGACCTCATTCAGGTAATGGCCTGGAAAAACGGATTATTCAACTTCAACGGATATGACATCAAAGCTGTGATGCGTGAAATAGGCCGTTGGTACGATCTCGATGTAGTTTATGAAGGAGAACCGGAACCGGAAGAAATGATGGGTGAGTTACAGCGCAATCTCACGCTGTCGCAGGTAATGAAAATATTACAGAAGATCCATATAAAGTACAGGATTGAAGGACGAAAATTAATTGTAATGAATCGTCCATCCCGATAGCTATCGGGATGGTAAGATGCCCGTCCGACCATCCGGGCGGGCATCTGGCCAAACGACAAATAATATTTTCAGATGAAATAAAGCTTTTATGATATAAAGACAGGAACAGTTAGTGCTGCCATAAAAAAACCGGGCTCAGATTGGCGTCGGAAACCCGGTATTGTCTGGATTAATTGTTTATGGATAAAACACACCTGCATGCCGCTGCTATTGGAGATAGGTACGGCGTAGCAGATTATTAACCAAACACGTAACAAAGTTATGAAATTTATTGCTTGCCCCCGGCCGAACGCCGGTGACCAGGGCTTTATGCACCGGCAAACCAGACCGCGGCCGGTGAACCAAACTATCCTAGTTATGAAGTTAACTTTGATCTTGCTGACTGCTGCCATTTGTACCGCTTCCGCTACAGGTTTATCACAAACGGTAACTTTCACGGCCAACAACACCTCTGTTGAAGAAATTATTTCAGTTGTAAAACAACAAACAGGATACGTTTTCTTTTACCAGAAGAAAACCATCAGGGATGCAAAAAAAATAAACATTGCTGCCCAAAAATTACCCATCCAGGAGTTTCTAACGCTTGCCTTCAGGGATCAGCCGTTTAGCTGGTCAATCGAAAATCAAACGATCATTCTTGAAAAGCTTTCGCTTCCATATTCGAGTCTTCCACTTAATATCATAAACGATAAAATAAACGATCCCATTACCATCCGGTTACAGGATGCAAACGGGAAGCCGCTTTCAGGCGCTTCCGTTTCCAATAAAAATTCAGATAAAACAGGTATCACCAATGCCGAAGGTGCGGTAACAATAATCGTGGCTGCTGGCGATGTGTTGCTGATCTCCTTTGTAGGCTATGAGCCAAAAGAAATAAAGATCACTGATGAGATCATTAAACAAAGAACCCTGACGACCAACTTGCGGCTTAAAGAATCCATTCTCGATGATGTAGTGGTCATTGGCTATGGTACACAACGCAAAAGCGACGTAACCGGATCATTGTCGAGAGTAACTGCTGCAACGATCCAGGAAAGACCTGTTATCAATGTGGCGCAAGCGCTTCAGGGCAAAGCGTCGGGACTGAACGTGGCTACTAATATCAAACCCGGCGAAGTACCTTCCATCCGCATTCGTGGTACCCGCTCCATTAATAGTTCCAATGACCCTCTGTATGTGGTAGATGGCGTGCCTATTGTTTCTGCATTAGGCGTGACTTCTTTTTCGATCAATGACCTGAACCCGAATGATATTTCGTCGGTAGAAATTTTGAAGGATGCCTCTGCCACCGCCATATATGGTTCCCGGGGTGCTAATGGCGTTATACTCATCACCACTAAAAAAGCATCCAAGGGAAAGATGACGCTTAACTTTAATTCCACGGTTTCCCTTGATAGTTATCATTCGCTCACCAACTGGATGAATGCCGGTCAGTATATCGACCGCCTGCGATACGCACTAATAAATGGAAGAAGATATCAACCGGGCAACCCTACCGATCTGAATACAGCGCCGGTGATCTGGTATCCCGATCCACGTTTGGATAGTCTCAATTTTGCAGCCTCAGGCATTACCAACAATTATGGTGAACTGCTGGCCGCTGCCATGAAAGGCTATGAAAGGAATCCGGATGGTTCCGTTATAATGAGACCCACTACTGAAGATGAACAAAATGCAGGCTGGCCGGCTATGGTACCAGCCTATAATTCCGCCAACATACCAACCTTTGATTGGGAAGATGCGGCAAAACGCACAGGCGTTACGCAAAGCCATCAGATAGCAGTTTCTTCAGGAACTGAAGCTTCGCGTTTATATATGTCGCTTGGGTACAACAAGCAATTGGGTGTACAGAAAGACCAGGACTTCCAGCGTTTTAATATAAACGTGAATGGAGATATCACGCCTGTAAAATGGTTTTCATTGGGGGTTTCGCTCATTGCATCTTTAGCCAAACAAAATTTTGGCATCAATGCCAATCAAAGTAATACCGGCGCCAAAGACCTGTATGGAAGAGCGATCGGTCAGTATCCCTGGGCATTTCCTACGGATAGCATTGGCGCATTTATCAGGAACCCCGGCGGTAATTTGGGCATCTGGAATCCTTTAATAGATATAGACCAGGCATTGAATGAAAGACGCACGTCTTCAGCACTGGCCAATATTTTTTCAGAAATAAAATTTACGCCCTGGTTAAAATACCGGGTCAACTTCGGCGCCCAGATCAGAAATTACAGAAATGGATCGTGGACCGGTCCCAATGTTACAGCCCATCTTAGTAACAGGGCGAACTCCGGCGGTTATAGCCGGGAGGAGAACTTTTCCTGGGTAGTTGAGAACCTGCTTTATTTTGATAAGACTTTCGCCAACGATCACACGGTGGGTGTGACCTTGCTGCAGTCTGCCCAGAAATCGCGCCGGGAAACCACCAGCACCAATGTTGCGGGTTTAGTGATCCCGCTTAGCCTTTGGTACGACCTTGCCTCCAATACACAGGGCAATCCGGGCATTGGAACCGGCTTTACAGAAAACACGTTGGGTTCCTTTATGGGAAGGATCAATTACACCCTGAAGAACAAATACCTGTTAACGGCATCCGGTCGTTTCGATGGTTCCTCTGTATTGGCGCCCGCGCACAAATGGGATTTCTTCCCCTCTTTTGCGCTTGCGTGGAAAATGCAGGAAGAAAAATTTCTTACCACGCTATCATGGCTTAACGAGCTAAAACCCCGGATAGGTTATGGTGTTACCGGCAATTCATCCGTTGCACCGTATACCACTACCGGACCATTAAGCCGCAATAACTATGTGTTTGGTTCCGTACCCGCCATCGGCTATTTACCGCAGTCGGTACAAAATCCTGACCTGAGCTGGGAAAAGACCGCGCAGTTAAATACGGGTATCGATTTCACGGTTTTAAACAACCGCATTTCCGGTTCATTGGAATATTATGTCCAGAACACCTCCGACCTGTTATTCTCGCGCGACCTGCCCGGTGTTTCGGGTTATGTAACGAAGGTGATGAACATTGGAAAATCAAGGAACCGGGGTGTTGAGATCACGTTAAATACCACCAACATCAAAAAACAGGATTTCAGCTGGACAACAGAGATCACCTGGAGCCGTAATAAAGAAGAGATCATAGAACTGATCAACGGCAAACAGGATATGCTGGGAGCACGGTTGTTTATCGGTCAGCCCTGGCAGGTATTTTACCAACTACAAAGTGATGGCATCTGGGGTAGCAATTCAAAAGACCTGGCGGAAATGGCGCAATTTAAAACCATTGGCGGGCTCGACTTCAGACCTGGCACTGTGAAGGTAGTAGACCAAAACGGAGATCATAAGATCGGCGCTGAAGATTATGTGATCAGGGGTACGCCACGACCTAAATGGTATGGCGGCATCACAAACACATTCCGCTATAAAGGAGTTAGTTTAAGTTCATTTATATATGCCCGTGTGGGTCAAACGTACTTCGGCGGCTACCCGGGTGTATTTGGCAGAAATGAAAATGATCTGTGGAGCTGGAACAACCAGAGCGGACGCTGGCCACTGCCGGTATTGGGCGCAACAGGTATAACTAATATTTCCTCATCCATGCAATATACCAATGGATCGTTTGCTGTAGTGCGCAATATTTCTTTAACATATGATGTACCGGCAAAGCTTACCGGCCGCGCTAAAATGAAAAGTTTGCAATTAAATATACAAGTGCTGAATCCATTCATATTTGGTAGTCAGGTAGTAAAAATGGGGATCAACCCCGATGATGAAACCAACTGGGATTCGGAATCAAGTCCTAATTCATTCAGCACCTTTCCTCAGGGCGGCATGAACAACAATACGATCCTGCCACGCAGCATTGTTTTCGGATTAAGAGCAGCATTTTAATTCACTAACGCTTTGAATAAACATATGAAAAGATATATTCCGGTTTTACTCATATTGCTTACAGGCACATTCGGCGCCTGCAAAAAATTCCTGGCAGAAAAACAGGTATCCAACCTTACACAGGATTATTTCAATACAGAAGAAGGCCTGAATGCGCTTATCAATGGCCTGTACGTATATGCCCGTATAAAACATGAATGGGATGCCAGCGGGGTCAGGCTCACGCAGACCGAAACGGATGCGTATATGGCATCTGACAATACCTATGCCACGATGACGGCACAACGCTATGGTTCCAATATAAGTACCATATCAGGAAACGTAAATAACTATATCGGCGCCGCTAATCAGGACTATGCACCCATGGGTGCCTATCCGCACATAAACAACTGTAACATTGCGCTGGATGTAATTGATAATTTAAAACCCGGAAAGTTTGGCACCGACGAAAGCTACCGTAAAGTAAGAAGAGCGGAGATCCTGTTCATGCGCGCCTGGGCATATTACCTGATCTCCAATCAACTCGGCGATGTGCCGCTGTTATTAAGCCCCAGGCGGCAAGACAATGGCGTGTATTACTATCCCAAATCAAAGCTGGAGGAAATTTATAAACAGATCATCGCAGATATGCGGGAAGCCTATGCCGGTCTGCCGCTTACTATCACCGATCGTGGTCGTGCAGGGAAATTGGCAGCAGGTCATTTTCTCGCAAAATTATATCTCAACCGGGCACAGGCGGCCGGTTTCCAGAATAGCAGTGAATCCCATCTTAAACAGCTTTATAAAGGAAGTGTAGCTACTGATCTGGACTCCGTTATAACCATTGCAACAGAAGTGATCAATGCGGCCGGCGGTGTTGGTGGACTGGCACCCGATTACTGGACCTTGTTCGATCCTAAAGTCGCAGAAACAAATCCACACAAGGAAATATTATGGGCAGCGCAATTTGACATTAATACCTCGCTACATGCCCGCTTCGGAAACCGCTCTGTCAACTATCATATAGGTAACTACACCGACGCTACCGGTGTTACGCGGGCAATGGCTTATGGCCGTCCGTTTGGAACACTCAAGCCAACTGATTTCGGTTATGACGTATTCGCTGACAAGGTCAATGACTCCCGTTTCTATAAGACCTTTCAATATGAATATATCAGTAATACAACCGGTTCATTTACGTGGAGCGCAGCCGCAGCAAACTGGTGGAATGCGAACAAGCCAGCCAGTGAACCAACCGTAACAGCAGGTTCGCCAAGAGCTGTACCGGGAAAAAGAGCGTTGATCTATATTGAGAATGCAAAAACAGAAGCGCTTGATTCCACGGCCGTAATGAGTCAGCCTTACCAGTTCATTGTACGCTGGGTACGTTCAGCTATTACCGGCAGATATTATTACCGGCTTAATTACAATCAAAATTCAATTGGCCTTAATACAGGCACATCAGCCCCTTACATGTCGGTTAAAAAATTCATTGATCCGTTACGGGGCGGAAGCGCCGATGAAACTAATTTCAATAGTGAGGCGGGAACCAGGGACGCCATCCTGATGCGTTTGGCAGAAACTTACCTGGTACGCGCAGAAGCATACGGACGAAAAGGTCAGTATGCCCAGGCGGTTGCCGACATCAATGTATTGCGTCAGCGGGCCGCCTTTAAAAACGGCGAGAACCGGCCCAACGTATTGGTGGAATGGGAACCCAGGTCCGCTACATTAGCCACATCGGAGAAACAAGCCCCCTACCCCGCCAATGGCAGTTCCTTTAACGCCATCAGGGTAACAGAAGACTATTTTACGCCCGGCACCCCACAAGCGCTGGCAGAGAACTATATTCCAACAGTCACTTCCAAACAGGACATGTTCGTTCATTTTATCTACAATGAAAAAACAAGGGAATTGATGGCGGAAGGTACGTTGTGGGAAGACCTGCACAATGCCGGTATTTTATACGACCGGGTTATTAATTTAAACCAGATGGCCTCGCCTTTATCAGGTCTTTGGCCGGTAGCATTCAATATCGCCAATGGGAATGGACAAAATGGCAACGGTAAAGGGCAAATGAAAAAAGAATTTACGTTCCGGCCCTGGCCAGCCGATTACCTGTTGTTGCTGACCGATGAAAGCGGACAGCCGTTGGATGCGGATGTGCGCGCAATGTATCAGAACCTGGGTTATTGATAGCAACGATGTAAACTTCCAATTAAGATATTCAAAACGCTTTATAATGAAATACGCTCTGGTAACATAATCTATTCAAATCAAACCAACCAAACGATTGTCCAATGAAAAAAACGATTATTCTGATAACAGCCTGCCTGTTATTACAGCTAACCCATGCCTTTGCCCAACGTGCTATGGAAAGACTGAACCGCGGCGTAGTCGCCATTCGAAGCGGTAGCAGTGTTTTCATCAGCTGGCGGCTTTTAGGATTAGATCCTGCAGGTACAGGGTTCAACATTTACCGGTCTGCCAATGGCGGAGCGGCAGTAAAGCTCAATAGCGCGGTACTAACAGCCGGAACAAACTACACCGACAATACCGCCAATTTAACCCAAACCAATGCATACTATGTAAGACCGGTTATTAATGGCAATGAACAAGCTGCCAGTGGCGCCTACACGCTGATTGCCAATGCAGCAGATAAGCCATGCTTTACCGTGCCATTACGGGCCGGCACCACTATACACTTTGTATGGGTGGGCGACCTGGATGGTGACGGTGAATACGATTATGTGGTAGACCGCCTTGATTTCACGGCGGGCAATTGTAAAATTGAAGCCTATAGACGGGATGGTACTTTTTTATGGGATGTGGATTACGGACCGAACAGCACCAACATGGATAATATCTCGCCCGGATCTGCAACTATTGATGTAGGCAACTGGGATGGCGTAACCGTATACGACCTGGATGGCGATGGAAGGTCGGAAGTCATTACAAAGATCGCCAATGGCGTGCGATTCGGCGATGGATCAACATGGACGAACAGTAGCAATACGAAACAATGGTTGGCTATTCTCAATGGCCAAACGGGTGCTTTAAGAAGTTACGTATCCATTCCCCAGGACTATTTAAGTACAGGTTCCCTGGCTTGCAGTTTTGGAATCGGTTATCTGAATGGTTCTACACCAAGTGTGATCGGCAAGTTTAAAAACAGGAATGCAGATGGCTCTTTCAACCTGATGGTATGTGCCTTCCGGTTTGCAGGAAGCAACACCACCCTGCAATGGAAATGGTTAAGGGGATCAAGTGATGCACCAGACGGTCACCAGATACGGATCATTGATGTTGACGGAAATGGCACGGATGAAGTGTGCGACATTGGCTACTGCCTTAACAGCAACGGCACAGTACGATATTCTTTGTCTGGCCAGGGAATTATTCATGGCGACAGAACGCAGATCGGCAAGCTGGACCCTAACCGGGCAGGCATTCAGGGATATGGCGTTCAACAGAACAATCCAAGTGGTTTGCTGGAATACTATTACGATGCCAATACCGGAGCGGTGCTTTGGAAACATATAGGCGGAGTCGCCGATGTAGGCCGTGGTGCAGCCGGAGATATTGATCCACGGTATAGCGGATGGGAAGTGTGGTCATTTTCCGGAGTATATAACGCACCATCCAATACCCAGTTAACCAGTGAGCCAACGCGGCCATATCCCAACTTCCGGATCTGGTGGGACGGTGATGTATTAAGCGAGAACCTGCATGACGAAAAAATTGAAAAATGGAACTATACATCTTCTACCGTTTCGCGGCTTGTCACCATGTGGAATTTTGATGGAGCCGGAGGCAGCGACCGGAATGCACCCATGTTCTATGGCGATATCCTGGGCGACTGGCGCGAAGAGGTGATACTTGTTGCAGACAATAATTCCAAGCTGGTTGTATTCACCACCAACGTACCAACCAATACCAGGCTGTACACGCTGGCCCATAACCCGGCTTATAGAAATTGTATGACGATAAAGGGATATATGCAATCACATTTAACAGATTACTACCTGGGCAATGGCATGGCAACGCCGCCGGTACCCAATATTACGTATGCAGGCAGTGCGGCAACCATTGCCAGTGTTGCAAGCGAAGAGTCAACACTGACTGCCGCAACAGGTAATAATCCCTTTGACATATATCCTAATCCCATCAATGGCGCTTTTGTGAACCTCAACCTGAACGTAACTGAAAAAGCCGATTTGTTGTTCGTTATTACCAATGAAAAAGGGCAACTGCTATTTGAAAAGAAGTTAGGGTTAATACAGAAAGGAAATTATGCCACCCGCATTGATATTAGTAAAGCGAAGCTGACGCCGGGGAATTATATTGTAAGTATAAAATCCCAAAATGGCATTCAGTCAAAAATGCTCATGAAACTATAATGTAATAAGTCACCAGGGCGTATTTTATAAAGATTCGGATCGCACACCACCCAATATCCTACTGGGAAGCAGAAACATATCTCTTATAAATAAGGAGTATCTTCGCCATATTGCGGAATTATTCGCATTTGACGGATACTTATTATGATACCATCCCCAGACATAAAAAGAATATTATTTAATGGCCCCATTGATGAAACCCAATTGAAAGGGTTTCAAATAGAGATAAATTTCAATCACGGGCACTTTAATGAAATACACTGGCTTAATACACCTGGACCAATTTATACAACACTCACTGATAATGGCGGTACGGGACAAGCGGAAGCAACAGACAATGTAGGCGGCGATAAAGAATATCGCGAAATTATTTTTAAGCAGCCATTTACCAGAGACGAATTGAAAGAAACATTAGTCGCTGCCTATATGGATCCTCTTGAAGCTTATTTTTATGACGGCAATGAAAACTGGACAAAAGAATTAATCATAAACTGGTGGTCAAAAAGCGAAGAACGTGTAGCCTGCATTCTTGAATTGTATGATAGGGAATTAAAACTTCCCCAGGTAGAAGTACCGGACGAACCATCAGAGGAAACAATAGAAGCAATAGAACCAATACCAGAAAATTATAGGAACTGGCTGGACTTTTATCAAAATGGCATGAAGGAATATCTTGAATGGTATATTTTCAAGCTTTGTGGTCAGCAGATGGAATTGAATGATATCAAACTTGACTGGTCAAAAAAAGGTTTTTTTGATAAATTGCTTGATCAGCGGGAAACTCAGGAAAACGAAGAATAGTTAAGTTTGTTTAAAAGCAAATTGTAATCAACATTTCGGGTAAAAGCCTGGCTTTTTCCTGTTGTTCAGATTTTGCAGACACTGTCTGCGAAATTCCAATTGATTGTAATTCAGATAAATACAATTTTTCGGACACTGTCCGCAAAATTTCTGGATAGGCTACGTAGAAGTCTTTACATAAGTAAAGATTTCGTTCCCCAAAAGAACTTAAACCCATTTTTTTTAGCGTACGGGAAATCTCTTTGAATAGCTGTTGCCCATATTGTGCTCTGTCCTCCCCTTTTTGCTCATACTCGGCTATATATCTTCCAATGATCCAATTTCGTAGGATTAAAGCCATATTTACCTGCTTTTGAACCTGTGTTAGGAAATAAGTATTAGCCGCGTCAATGGCCGTTACTAACTGCCCAAGCTCCCTGATTTCTTTCGATTCTTTTTCAATACTCGTCATTTCAGTGGCGTTACTTTTATAATCACCACATGCGTGGAACTGACTAAACACTTTAACCCGTCTTATAATAAATTGAATTGCATTAAGACTTTTTTACCTCCAAAATGATTTAGCCAATCCGGAAATTTTTCCGGGCATAAGGCCAACATCATGCGATTTTTGTGGACTTTCTCTTCCCCACATGCTACAACTGTGCTTCCGTACAATAATTTTAAAATTTATTCGTATATACGCCTGTACCAAGCACTCGTTTAAATCCAAAAAAACATGAAGAACCTCTTTATTACCTCTATCATACTGGTAATACATTTATTTCCGGCAATTGTATATAGTCAGACCATAACAATAAATGAAAGCTCCAAGGAAAAAGCAGATTATTCTCATGCGTTTTTCAAGCCGATCCCCAATCGTTATATAGCCATTAATTATGCCTCCCCTCATGGCGCTTTTGGTTATTCTCGCGATACTAAACACACTGAAATAACCTGCTATGATTCAAGTCTGAATGAAGTATATACAGCAAAAGTGAAAGAATTGTCGGGTAATAAATACCTGGAGGCCATTGAAATTGACAAAAAGCTGCACATCCTGTATGCAGACAAAAAAAAGGTATTCAGATTTGAGCTGAATGTATCGGATGGTCAGGCCAACGGACCCTCAACCGAAATGCTAACAGTCTCGAATAAACCGGAGAAAGTTTTTAAGGGATTTTCTCCTGACGGCAATTATTGCTTTTCAATGTTTACGGATGAAGATAATGAAGTTTTCGAGGGAGTGGTAATGGACAATCAATTAAATATTCTTACCAAATTCTCCTTCGAATTAGGGAAATTAAAAGGCTATATTGAAAACACCAGTTGTGTACTTTCTTCGGAAGGTTTGTTAAGTATAGTGAACTGCGTAAGAGTAAAATCCCGCAGAAAAGACTACCGGCCCTTAGCATACCTTATAACAGAAATCAGCAAGGAAGGCCAAACGGTTACTTCGGCGTTAACTGATCTACCCACCGGACGTATTGACAACATGGTATGGAAGCCGGGAAAAAGTGGTTTATCTTTTACCGGTTTGTTATCAAAGGCAGAAAAAGAAAGCTATCATACGATTGTATCGGGGGAATTTAACAGTTGGCAGAAAAAAACAACTAATCTGAAAGAATCTCTATTGAGTGATGCCGCATGGTGGCAAAAAGCTACCGGCAAATATTTGCAACAGTATAAAACCGGTGGAATATCAACCACCGACAAGATTGTAAAAAGTTTTAATGGTAATGACGGCTCGCTTATACTCGTTCTGCAATCTACACAAATCACCTATACTCAGAAGGGAAATTATCATTATACCGATGCCGTGACTAGAGACGTTACTCTCTTGAAAATTAACCCTGATCATCAGCTAGATTGGTTACAATTTGTTCCAATAGGTCAGCGGGAGCCATTTTATCCTATATATTCAGGCGTAATAGCAACCTGCCCTAATAAGAAAGATATTATACTGTTCTTCCACGATCATCAATTTAATTTCAAGTCAGGGCCCGATGGTTTTTATTCAAGCGTTACCTTGAGTAATAGCTGGAACAAGCAAAACCAGTTGGCAGTTGTTCAAATCACTGAAAATGGAACGCTTACCCGAAATGCTGCCGGAGAAAATACTGATCCTGATTATCATTTAGCCCCCCGAAAGCCTTTTTTTGTAACTGGAAATGAAGTTATTTGCACATCCTACAATATAAAAATCGCGGGTAGATCAACCTATAGACCGGGGATAATTAATATCAGGATACCATAAAATAAAATATAGAGGTCGTTGAAACGGTCAGCATTGGTAAAACCTGCTGGCCGTTTTTCTAACTAGGAAAGCTATTGCTATTATTCGCCCAATCATCCTCCAAACTAAACATTAATACTAAACTTTATACAAAACACTCTTATTATATTTTTGCATATATAATATCCTATTATGTATTTTTGGGGTTTGCAATCTATCTTATAATAAAATGTAGCAAACACCTTATGAAATATTTACTATTAACATTTCTATCTATATTCTTTTTATTATCAGGAAAAGCCCAGGCAAAAGTTGCCAGTTATTGCTTTGGAAAATATGGAAAGGAAGGCTATGAACATATATCTTTCTGGACTAAAGATTGGAAAAGAACACACGTTGAATATTCATATGGTTCCAAACCAAAAGAAATCAGATTACAATTTCTGGGGAAAGTCATAGTACACGGAAAAACCTGTATGAAAGTGCAGTTCCCCAATAAGTACATTCTATTTATTACTCCAAACGGATCTGATCTTCAGATCGAAGATGAAAACAGAAAATATAACAAGACATTCACCTGGGAATATGAAGGCCCTGTAAACGGTATAGGCACCTATTGTACCGTATGTGCAGAAGGTAAAGAGGATGCTATGGAAATAGTAAAGAAAAGTTATTTACAATAATATAGCAACAGGCAGATCATCTTTTGGTCATCGTCATGAGTAAATCAACTTTGCTACAACAACAATTCGAATCCTGCATATTGGGAGGCGCTATAGGCGATGCCTGGGGTAGCAGTTATGAAAACCAACCTATGCAGAATAATACTACCACTTTCTATCTCGGGCAAAAGAAAGAACCGGTAAGAACATGGTCATTTACTGACGACACCCAGTTAACCATGGCAACCTGCGAATCACTTTGTACAGATGGAGTATTTAATCCAACTCTTTTAGCCGACAATTTTGTCAGGTATTACAGGGAAAAAAGGTTAACGGGAATAGGGGCCAGTACTTTAAAAGCGATCATTGAGCTACAAGCAGGCGGACACTGGAGCCAGGTAGGCCGGTCAGGCGAATATGCTGCAGGCAACGGCGCTGCTATGCGAATGGCGCCTTTTGCATTCTTTAAAAATATAACCAGGGAAAATATCAGGGATGCCTGCAGGATCACTCATAAAAATGATGAAGCGTATACTGGCGCTCAGGCAATAGTGATAAGTCTAAAAGCTATTATAACAGGAACCTGGACAGGAGAAAACAACCTGTTTGATCTTATCATACCGGAATTACCCGACACAAGGGTACGAGACCGGTTGATTGAAATAAATGCCATCAACAATCAGGCAGACATTAAAACCATTGCACAGTTAGGAAATGATGGATACGTAGTGAACTCTGTGCCATTCGCCATTTATGCGGCAAACAAAGTTCTACAAACAGGGTTATCCGAAATGTTTAATTGCATTATAGAAACCGGTGGTGATACAGATACCAACGCCTCATTGGCCGGGCAAATAGCGGGCACTCTTATAGGTAAAGAGAATTTTCCGCCGGATCTCATTGCTAAATTGGAAACTGTCGAAAATTATAGTTGGGTTCGTGATATTATTGAAAACACTAAAGATTATATTGATTAAATAGTCGGATCATTATTCTTCCATTGACTGTAAAGTAAATTTAGCTAGCTCTATATTACCTGCTGTTGCCTCTGGCGAAAATATTAAATTACCCAGCAGCTGTTTTGCCTCTTCTTTTTTACCGTTTTCATTCAATATAACCGCCTTATTAATCAGCAAAATGCCTTTTGTATCTGCATCAGGATTTTTTGACAAACCCTGTTCAATGACATCTTCTCTCTCCTCTTTATTTTCTGTCAGAAAAGCCAATTCTTTCCAGGCTGGTGCAAAATCAGGTACGTTCGCAATAATTGTTTTCACAATTTCAAGCTTCTTATTGACATCCTCAGTCCATTCAATTTGCATGTAATACATATAAAGCCCCTTAGGGAATATTCCTGCATGCTCACCTTCCAATGCATATAAAGCTGTCTTTGACGTGAAAAAGCCTTTCGGTTCCAGTTCATCCGTTTTCTTATAAAATCTCAGTGCACTGTCGAAGTCGCCTTTCAAAAGATACGTAAACGCCATGTCGTATACCGGATATGCCCAATCGGGCTGAATAGCTATTGCCTGTTCAAGTTTAGCAATAGACGAATCATAATTACCGGATTGGCCTAGTACTCTGGCTTCATTATGCAGACTTTTAGCCTTTGGATCAATCATTTGTGGTTCCATTATGCCAAAATAATACATCTAAATAACACATACAAGGTTGGCTGAAATGATATAACAGACTTTTTTCAGATTTCAGCGAATATTGAGGCGCCGGTTGGCTTATTTCATTCATCACATTCCCGTATTATTTTTTCTTCTTCTTCGATGATTTAGCCTTGTCATTATATGCCAAACACAAATTGATCCAGTATTCGAAATCCTTTTTTGATGTAAACCCCGTTGGGTCAATATAGCAGTAGCCCTTATATTCCCTTCCTTTCATAACCATAGGCTGAAAGCCATTTTTTTCAGCTACCTCTTCCTGCAGATCAGGATCAAAACGGCACATCAGGTTCTCTCCGCTTACGCTAACACACATTTTTCCGTTTATCATGAAAGTAAGTCCCCTAAACATCTCCTTTTCTTCAATTTTTAGTTTAGGAAACTGTATAAGGTATTCTCTAATTCTATCTACAAGTTTTGTATCATAAGCCATATAAATGTGACTTTGAGTTATTGGCAAAGATCAATAAAATTACCCGAAGAGACGCATGACAAAAATCTGCAATTATTGTAAAAGTAATATCACTTAAATTCGACTTGCCCTTGAAATATTTGGGCATTTTTATATCTTTAATTTTGTCACAAAATCCAGCCAATGTTCAAAAAACTACTTCTTGGTTTTTCAGCCCATGCCAAATTATTTCGGGATATCAGAAATGATAACTACAAAAACTGGGAATCCCACTTCGATAATTATAATATGACAAATTCCAGGAAAGCCGATCCTGTTAAGCTGCAATCGCTTGGACTGGAAATTTATGAAAGGAATTTGCAAGAAGTTATTCAGGATTATTCGATCACCGATGGAGAAAAAAAAGTACTGAAGAAAATACAAGATTATTTTCAGTTGCCCGATGCTGCTATCAATTCCATTAAAAGTAAGTATGCAAAAAGTGCAGTCGTTCATCTTTCAAAACAAAAACTGGCAGACAACCATTTATCTTCAGCCGAAATACAGGAGATCGGACTGTTTGCAAAGGAGTTAAATATTTCTGAGGAAGAAGTGAATCGCATTAATCAGAAAAACGCTATAGAACTATACGAAAGCGCTGTTAAGCAGGCAATTTCTGATAAAATGGTAGCTTCTGAAGAACAGCAAACATTGAAACAATTGGCGCAGCAACTTGGTATCAATATCAAGGAGGTAACCATCGATAAAAAACTAAAGGACGACTATTATTACCTTGTATTATTAAATGCACTTGATCAGGGTTATTTACCTCAATGCAAACCACCCTCTATAGTAACACAAAACGATGAAGTGGCCTATTGGGAAATAAGTTCCAACCTGGTATTCGCCAGAACTAACACCACAGGATATTTCAGCCAGAGCAGCAGGGAAGGTATTAAGGTTACAAATGGCGTGTCGTACAAACTGGGTTCATGCAGAAGCACGCACATCAGGGAGCAAATAAATTCCAACCATCCGGGGGTATTTGCGGTAACCAATAAGGGAGTTGTATTTGCTGCCAGTGAACAATCATTTTCTATACCATTTACTCAATTGAATTCATTTGATACCTATACTGACGGGATAGGTTTGCAAAAAAATAATACAGAATTGCTTTTGCAATTCTATGACAAACAAATGTCAGAAGTGATATTCAAGGTTCTTACAAATGCGATAAATGCCAATACCTAGTAATAAATAAACTTCACGTTGTTCTACGGCCATTAATAACAGCACTCCGTTTTCCGCTAAATCAGCCTTCCTTTCAGGAAACTACCATTCCTTACAGGAAAAGATAAAACTTTTCAGGAAATCAGGAAACCTGTCAGGAATTCCCAAAACCCTACAGGAAATCAGTATTCCTGCCAGGTATCCTCAAAACCTGCAAGGAATTCAGAAACCCTACCAGGAAATCCCGAAACCTGTCAAGAATCCTCAAAACCTTACAGGAAATCAGAAAAGTTGAAAGGAATTCGCAATTCCTGACAAGAAATGTCAAGTTCCACCTAACATAGGCCATAAAACACACAACAATCCATCAAAACAGATCAACAATGGGTCTTTGCAGCCCAACATTGGTATTAAAACACGTAACAATCCATCAAAACAACTCAACATAGGCCATGAAACACGCAACAATGCCTCAAAACAGCTCAACTTAGGACCTTTGCTACTCACCATGGGCCCTAAACAGGCAAACAGTCCATCAAAGCAACTCAACATAGACCATAAAAAAGGCAACAGTACGCCCAAACAGATCAACCATGGGCCAAAACACAAGCTACCAAGAAGTAAAATCATCATCCAGAGCCAACAACTTACACAGCCGACCACCTAATTCGCTTTGTTGACGGTCACACACAAGCTACCTGAAGGTAAAACCATCATACCGGCCCAATAACTTGCACAATCGACCATCCAATTCGCGCTGCTGCCTGTCAAACACAATGCTACAAGTGGGTAAAATCAACATAATGAACCACAGATTGGCATAACGGACATCCTATTCAATCAACGGTGTCAGGATGTTAATCCAAGACATCATGGATAAAATCATAGCTATTGCTTTTCAACCCAATTCACGATTCTGATCCACCCCATTTCCCCAAATCTGCTCCTATTTATACTTCGATCTGAATAATACCTTTGCGTAATAACAAAGATAAGAATGAACCTTACGCTGAAGAAAGCTGAAACAACAACGGATTTTGACAACGGAAAACAACTTTTTCTACAATACATTCAATCGCTCGATTTTAAACTAACCTTCCAGGATGTGGACCGGGAACTGGAAGAAATTGCTGTTGAATACAACGCTCCCGCAGGGGCGCTTTTACTGGCCTACGATGGCGAAAAAGCCATCGCCTGTGCAGGTGTTCGAAAAATTGATTCTTCTACCGCTGAACTAAAAAGAATGTTTGTCGATCCTGCCTACCGCGGGCGCCAGCTCGGACAACAATTATTACAAATGGCCCTGGAAGCGGCTAAACAACTAAGATATTCCTCCATCCGGTTAGACACGGTACCCAACATGCGTTCTGCTATCAAATTGTACGAGTCGGCCGGCTTCCGGCAAATTGATCCCTATCGTTTCAATCCCATGCCCGGCGCTATCTTCATGGAAAAAGAATTATAACCGCCTGCTTTTTAGAAAACGTTATTGTTAAACACTAACAAATAATATCAAAAAGGGTGTTTTAACGGGTGGGAAGTTCTTTGCATGAATTGTAAATTGGGCGGTTTTACCTCCCCATATAATTATGGCGTCTGATTTACATAATAAAGAACAGGTTATTGGCCAATTCGTTACTTCTATTGCCAAAGCAATAAATAGCTTTAAAAAACAACCTTTAAAAAATGCAAGCGTTCGCCTTATTGCGCTGATCTTTTTCTTCCTGAATACGTTTGCCGTACAAAAAGGGATTGACATCCTGGTTCTGGCTGGTATTGATATTTCATTCCGGATAGCTCAGGTAGAACCATGGTACTCCATATGCTGGGGTATTGCATTTTTAATACTGTTTTCGATAGCCGTATACAACAGGATAAAAGACCTTGCGAAAAGGAATACAATGCCGATGGCTGACAATTCTCCCATTAAAGGACTACTGGCTTTCGATTTTCACGATGCTGACATGTTCAAAAACCTGGAGCGGAACACGGAGATTCAGCAATATAAAAACGCCTTACTAAACCATCAGTACAAAGTAGGCTTCATAATGGGAGTTTCAGGTTGTGGTAAAACATCTTTAATCAAGGCAGGACTAACCCCTTCCCTAAGGGAACACAAAATCGACTGTGTAGTAGTTACATTCACCAACAAGCACCCCCTCCACAGTATTTATGAAGCAATACAAACCCAGATGAATCCCGATGGGTTTACAATGACCAAAGACCTTTTAACCTTACTTTGGCAGCTATCCCCCGTTCAATCATACAAACCTTTAATATTGATCTTTGATCAATTTGAACAA